>JBDHFN010000003.1:0-112636 GCA_039590375.1 Gemmatimonadota bacterium | reverse complement strand
ACGCTGCCGAGTCCATCGACTACGGCATCGTCCAGAAGAACCTCTTCGCGCACGTCTTCGGCATCGCCGACGCCGGCGACGACCGGCTCACCTTTGTCGGTAGCAACAAGGACGCGGCGTGGCTACAACGGGAGGTCGACGAGGGACGGGCCACATACGCGGTAACGCTCGCCGCGGTCACCATGGATGAGTTCATCGAGGTATGCCGCCAGAACCGTCACATGCCACCCAAGTCGACCTGGTTCGAGCCCAAGGTCCGAAGCGGGCTGGTGATGGCCGTGCTGGATTCCTAGCTGACCTCTGCGAGCACTCGCGCCGGCCCGTCACCAGGCACCGGCGCCGCGGCCACCTGAGGCTCCAACGCGCGTGAGCGAATCAGGAAGGCAATGAGATAGGCGACGATGGCGATCAGCGTCAGTGCCCTGAGCCCCAGTGACATCGAGAGGAACTCGAGAAGGCCCCCAGCCACGGCTCCCAGCAGATTCCACCCGAAGGCGATGTCCGCCGCTGGACGGACCCGGAAGCGCAACGCGAAGCACACGGAGGCGAAGAAGATCGGACCCCCGACCACGAGGACGGACAGCATCAAGCGAACGGCTGTGGAGCGTCCCGCCAGGGCCTCGGTCGGCACCCAATACGTGGCGAACAGCGCAAGAACGAGCCCGGTGGCGGCCCAAGTCCAGGGAATCGGCCGCAGCTCCATGAGCACGGTCCCGATCAAGATCGTCGCCAGAATGGACCCAAATACGACCGCGCTCGTGAGCCATGTGGCCCCCCACACCAGATTCATCGTCGTCACGAACTTCGTCTCGATCAGGAGAAACGCGAGACCGAACAGAAGCATCTCCCAGTCCACCTCTCCGCGCTGGAGCAGCCCTTCACGCATCTCACGGGAACTCACCAGAACCCCGACCACGGCGATGAGGAGGAAAGTGGCCATGAGCGACAAGTAGAACCCGCTCACCCCCCGTTCCGGGAGATACAGGTAGGGCCAGTCGTCGGTGGGAAGATCGAGCGACGGGAGGGTCACGTTGTAGTATGCGTCGACCTCTTCGGGCGTCGGCTGCGAAAGATGGGCAAAGGCGGGCCCCGAGGCGAAGATCGTGTTGAAGAGGGCGTAGTTGGTTTGATGAACCGCTGGAAGCACCTCGAAGGTACTGGCCAGCATTCCGTAGAGTTGGCGGTATATGTACGTCTCCCCGATCATGAAGTAGAGGACGAGCCCCCCTTCGGGAGTCAGGCGCGAGGCGGCGGCCTCAATGGCCTCCCGCGTATAGACGAAGTTGTCGAGGCGCACGCTCGAGAGGGCGGACAAACGCGTCATCGAGTCCAGGGTCCCGAATACGATCAGGTCGTATCGGTACTCCGTGTCCCTCAAGAAGGCACGCCCATCCTGATTGAACACCGTGACCCTATCCGAGTCGTACGGGCGGTTCGGGTGATCGCGTCCCATCCGGAGAATGACCGGGTCGATCTCGACCGCGTGAACCTCCGAGAATCCCTCGTCGAGCAGCGTCGCCACGTCGTTGCCGGTGCCGGCTCCGAGCACGAGCGCCCTACCCCTCGGGCCGTTCATCGCACGGAGAGGGAAGTGATACCCGGTGCGGGTGAGGGCGTACGCACCGTCATCCCCAGAAGGAGGCGGCACGACGTTCAGCGCGCGTTGATGGAGGGACCCGTTGGCGACCACCCCAAACCCGGCCTCTTCCGGCGTCGGGTCGGTGGCCAGAGCGTAGTACGGACTGTAGTCCGTCGCACGCTCGGTTACCTGCACCGCCAACACGATCGCGATCATGGCCACACCGTAATACGCCCAAAGCCGCTTCTTGTCGGCGATCACCAACACCCCCACGAATCCGATCGACGCGAACCACGTGACCGGCCACATTCCGATGAACGAGACCACCGCGAACACGATGACTCCGAGTAGGGACCCGAGCAGATCGAGACTGTAACCCCAGAGGGAGCTCGACTCGCTACGGAAACGATCGAGCCGCTCGCCGACGAACTGCCCGAGCGGCACGAAGGTACTCGCCGAAAGTACGAAGAGAAGGATGATCGGCAGACGCACCCCATCGATGACGACGGCGTCCGGTCCGAGGTCGTAGTACAGCAGCCAAAGATGCTCGCTCACCGAGTCGGCCGTGAAGGCGATCCTGCTCAGGCCGATCGCCACGCCGACGACGACCGCCAGCAGAAGCGGCCAAAGCCAAAGCATCGACTTCTTTCTGCCCCGTAGGGCTCCGATTCCCAGCCCCAGAAAAGAGCTGATCAGGATAAGATTCGGGAAATACGCGATGACCCGAACCTGGGCCGGAAGCCAACGAATGAGTGCCAACTCCTGGAACAAAACCACGAAGGAGGCGGCTGCGATTTCGAGGCCGGCGCGACGCAACGTCGGTGAGGGATTTTTCATGTCCCTCAAATATTTCCCACGCCGGAGTCCACCATCAAGCTATTTCTACGGAGCCCGCCGAGCCCACGGCCCTATGGCGCTTTAGCTGTGCGCTCCCTCCGGGTCGTCGCTGCCATCTCCGAGGTCGGTCGCGAAATCCGATGCGGAGGGTTCGACGTCCGTCCCGAAATCCGATGCGGAGGGTTCGACGTCCGTCCCGAAATCCGATGCGGGGGGTCCGACTTCGGTCGCAAGATCCGGCCCGGGGGGCCCGACTTCTGTCGCGAGATCCAGCCTCGGGGTTCCGACCCCCGTCGCGCTCGAACCGTCGTCCACCGGATACTGGACGGCCGCAGCGAGCCGCTTCCCCTCTGACGCCTCGCGGGCTCGGCTACGCTCACGGACCTTCATCAGGTGGACGGTGGACGAAACGGCCACCAAGGCAGCCGTAACGATCGCGATCCGGGAGGCCATCTGGATCGATCCCGATCCCGGGATGGCGGCGACCATCAGCGTCATCCCGGACAAACCCTCCAGCACCGCCAGGACGATGGCCGAGAGGGCCCTCACGCGGGCGCGGCTCTTCAACACCGCGGAGAGAGCGGCGAATCCGCCGAAAAGGAAAAGGAGGGTGAGCGGCAGAAGATCTTCCACGGTAGCTCCTAGGCCGTTGGCGACACGGGATTCGCTTCGGTGCTCTAGTACGACCGAGTGCAGTTCGGGTTCCGCTCTTTCGGGACCGGCCTTGCCACACCTCGGTCATGCGACCCAAACTACCCCGCCATGACACCACGCCCTGACCGTCCCGCCGTCTCCAGCCAAGGCTACTGGCGCCGAAATCTCACATACGTGGGCAGTCTGCTCGTCATCTGGTTCGGGATTTCGTACGGCGCGGGAATCCTGTTCGTCGAGCCCCTGAACCGTATCCGCCTTCCAGGCACGGGATTCCCGCTCGGGTTCTGGTTCGCACAGCAGGGCTCGATCTACGTGTTCGTCGTCTTGATCTTCGTGTACGTGTACCTCATGAACCGCCTCGACCGCGAGTTCGGAGTAGACGAGGACGCCGAGTGAGGGGCCGGCCGTGACCGTCACAGCCTGGACTTTCGTGTTGGTGGGGCTCTCCTTCGCCCTTTACATCGGCGTGGCCGTCTGGTCCCGGGCGCGCTCCACCAGCGAGTTCTACGTGGCGGGCACCGGTGTTTCGCCCCTGGCGAACGGCATGGCCACCGCGGCCGACTGGATGTCCGCGGCATCGTTCATCTCCATGGCGGGGATCATCGCGTTCCAGGGCTACGACGGTTCGGTGTACCTCATGGGGTGGACCGGCGGCTACGTACTCCTGGCGCTGCTCCTCGCTCCCTATCTCCGGAAGTTCGGTGCCTACACCGTGCCCGACTTCGTGGGGGACCGGTACTACTCGCAAACTGCACGCATCGTGGCCGTAGTGTGCGCCATCTTCGTGTCGTTCACGTACGTCGCCGGCCAGATGCGTGGCGTCGGTATCGTCTTCAGTCGGTTTCTGGAGGTGCCCATCCACATCGGTGTGCTCATCGGCATGGGTATCGTCTTCTTCTACGCCGTGCTGGGTGGGATGAAGGGCATCACCTATACGCAAGTCGCCCAGTACTGCGTCTTGATCTTCGCCTACTTGGTGCCCGCGATATTCCTCTCACTCCTTATCACGGGAAACGCGATCCCTCAACTCGGATTCGGAGGAGTCGACCAGACGAGCGGGACCTTTCTGCTCGACCGCCTGAACGATCTACACGGAGAATTGGGCTTCACCGCGTACACGTCCGGCGCGAAATCCACGATCGACGTCTTCTTCATCACCGCGGCCCTCATGGTGGGCACCGCCGGCCTTCCGCACGTGATCATCCGCTTCTACACGGTCCCCAAGGTGAGGGACGCCCGCATCAGCGTCGGCTGGGCGTTGGTGTTCATCGCCCTCCTCTACACCGCGGCACCGGCCGTGGCGGTCTTCGCACGAACCAACCTCCTGACCACGGTGTCGGAACAGCCGTATGCGGAGATGCCCGAATGGTTCACGACTTGGGAGAATACGGGCTTGATCTCCTTCGAGGACCGAAACGGGGATGGCGTGATCCAATACGTCGGCCCTCGAGCGCAGGACGCGGCCGGGGCAGCCATCGAGAACGAGCTCACCATCGATCAGGACATCATGGTCCTGGCCAACCCGGAAATCGCTGGACTGCCCAACTGGGTGATCGGACTGGTGGCGGCCGGCGGCCTGGCGGCGGCCCTGTCCACCGCGGCCGGACTGCTGCTCGTGGTCTCGTCCGCGGTCAGCCACGACCTCCTGAAGCGCGGCTTCAGGCCGGATATCACGGAGCACGGAGAGCTCATCGCGGCCCGCGTGAGCGCGGGGTTCGCGGTGGTGGTGGCCGGCTACCTCGGGATCAACCCCCCGGGATTCGTGGCGGAGGTGGTCGCCTTCGCCTTCGGCCTGGCGGCGGCTTCTTTCTTCCCAGCCATCATCCTGGGGATTTTCTCCAAGCGCATGAACCGGGAAGGGGCCGTCCTGGGGATGATCGCTGGGATTACGTTCACGGCCGCCTACATCGTCTACTTCAAGTTCATCAACCCGGGGGCGAACACCGCGGAATACTGGTGGTTCGGCATCTCGCCCGAAGGAATCGGCACCCTGGGCATGCTGGTGAACTTCACGGTCGCGCTCACGGTCTCCCGCTTCACACCGCCACCACCCCCGCAAATCGCGCATCTGGTCGACCTCATCCGCGTACCGCGCGGCGCCGGAGAGGCCCACGAGATCAGCGGGTAGCGACCCCACGAGCAGCGTTTCGCAGTGGGCAAAATTCCCACATGGAACTGGGGATTTCCCACATGGAATTGGGGGCTGCGCCCTACAGATCCTTTGCGCGGTCCGGCCTAGACTTCTTAGGACGGAAGACTCGTCGCCGACCGTCGAGTCTACCACGAAAGCCGAATCTGCCCGGCTGTGCCCTGGCTGGCGACGGTGCCGGAACCAAGGGGCTGCGGGGACGGATTTGGATGGCGGGGTGCCATGTTTCAGTCTATTCTCGTTCCGCTGGACGGATCCCACTTCAGCGAGCAATGCATTCCGACCGCCGCGGACCTTGCGGCCAAGTATGATGCGTCGCTCCACCTGGTTCATGTCCACGTGCCGCGGGTAGTCTACCCACCCACGGCCGAGGGAACGTTCCCGTACGAGGGCGTCGCGTCGGGTGGGTTGGACGAAGAGTACCGGCGAGGCGAGGTCGAATACATGGATCGGCTGGCTCAACGCATCGAAAACGTCCGTAAAGAAGCTCTCGATACGAGGGTCCTCGATGGACGCCCGAGCGACGCGCTACGAGAGTTCGTGGATGAGGCCGACGTGGACCTCATCGTCATGGCGAGCCATGGGCACACCGGCGTCGAGCGGCTCTGGCTCGGAAGTGTCACCGAGGCGCTGGCTCGCCGGACGACGAAGCCCCTTCTCATCCTCCGGCCGACGGAGGGTACGAATGGTAAGGACGAACCCTCGAGTCTGCTACCGATCGAACACGTCTTGGTGGCACTCGACGGCTCGGACGAGAGCGAGGCGATCTTGAATTCCGTCCGTGTACTTGGGAAGATGGGAACGAAGGCGACACTGCTTCACGTCTTGTCCGAAGAGTCCGTGTTCGGGGTCGAGGGCTTTCCGCCCCCACCGGGCTCGATGGAGATGCTCATGGACCAGGCAGACGAATACCTCGAGTCCGTGGCTCGCGATCTGGAGAACGACCTGGGCCATGTCTCCATCCACGTCGAAATCGCGCCCAACGCAGCCAGAGGCATACTCGACGTGGGCGAGAGCCTGGGCGTGGACCTGCTCGCCATGGCTACCCACGGACGCACGGGCCTGCGTCGAGCGCTCCTGGGCAGTGTCGCGGACAAGGTCTTGCGGGCGGCAACGCAACCGGTGCTACTGAAAAAGCCCGGCTGAATGCGCCCACCCCTTCGTGCGTCGTCACCCCCGCAACGACAGCCCGAGCCCGCCGATCCCCTCGCTGACCCGTGGCATGCGCTTCCTGCGGACGCCGTTCTTTCGCGGCTCACCGCGACCCACGAGGGTCTGAGTTCAGCAGAGGCGGCATCGAGGCTGCGACTTCACGGCCCCAACACCCTCAGGGAGTCGAGACCCACCCCTTGGTATGTCCTTCTGCTGGACCAAGTGAGGAGCCTGGTGGTGCTCTTCCTGATCGTCATCGGGGTGACCGCATTCCTGCTCTCAGATCTATTGGAGGCCGCGGCCATCGGTGTCGTCGTTCTCATCAACATCGCGATCGGCTTCGGCACCGAATGGCGGGCCCGCGGGGCCCTCCAGGCGCTGATGCACCTCCAGGTCCACGAAGCCACGGTGTCGAGGGACGGAGTCGATGTCGTGATCGATGCACGGAACGTGGTCCCAGGAGACGTTCTGAAGCTGGAGGGCGGCGTTGCCATCTCGGCCGATGCCCGCGTGCTCGATGCCTCGGACCTCCATGTAAACGAGGCCTCGCTCACGGGTGAGTCATTGCCCGCCAGGAAGCAGCAAGACCCAGTCGGCGAGGACGATCCAGCTTCGATCGCACTCGCGGACCGTTCCTCGATGATCTACAAGGGTACGCTGGTGACGTCGGGCGTCGGCCGTGCCCTCGTCACGGGCACAGGCGCCCACAGCGAGATCGGCCGCATCACAGAGTTGGTGCAGTTCATCCCCAACGAGCCGACCCCGCTCGAGCGCAAGCTCGACGTTCTTGGGCGCCGGCTCATCCTGCTCACGGTCGGTATCGCAGCCGCCATCTCCCTCCTGGGCATCCTACAGGGGCGAGCCGTGTGGCTGATGATCGAGACCGGCGTCGCCCTCGCCATCGCGGCCGTACCCGAGGGGCTCCCCGTCGTCGCCACCCTGACCCAGGCGGTGGGCATCCAGCGGATGGCTCGGCGCCTGGCGTTCCTCCGCAGGCTCCCCGCCGTTGAGAGCCTTGGATCGACCACGGTCGTGTGCTCCGACAAGACCGGAACACTGACAACGGGAACGATGACGATGACGCGAGTCGTCCTCGACGATGGCATCTTCGAGGTGACCGGAGTCGGAGACTCGCTGACGGGGGAGTTTCAAGCGGACGGAATATCCGCGGACCCCGACCGAACGACGCGGCTCAGGGAGGCTGTCAGGATCGGCGCCTCCACAGGCCGGGCCTCACTCCAGGAGCGGGATGGGACGACGGTCGTCTCGGGAGATCCGACGGAGGCGGCGGTGCTCGTGGCAGCGGTCAAGGCCGGCATCGACGTGGGCCGACTGCAGAGCGAGACACAGGAATCGAATCATGTGCCGTTCTCGAGCGAGCGCATGTGGTCGGGGACGCTCAGAGAGACCGATTCTGGAACTCGTTGTTTCGATGTCATGGGCGCGCCGGACCGCATCCTGGACCTCTCTCGGCAAGAGCGTACCTCGATGGGCGACCGTCCGCTCTCTCAAGAACGACGGGAGTGGTGGGAACGCAGGAATCTCGAGTTGGCGGAAGAGGGACTTCGCATCTTGGCGGTCGCCCAGGCCATCCACATCGACTTGGAACACGTGGACGCCGAAACGCCTCCGCCCCTGACCCTCGTTGGGCTGTTCGCGCTCCAGGATCCTCCCGCACCGGGTGCTCGAGAAACGGTCGACACCCTCCGGAGGGCGGGTATCGAAACGGTGATGCTGACCGGCGATCAGCCGCGTACCGCTCAGAGCATCGCCCACTCTCTGGGAATCGAGGAGGCCGAGGTCGTCACCGGCCCCGAAGTCTCCCGACTGACGCCCGCCGAGCTCGGCGAGCGGATGAAGACAGCGCGGGTCCTCGCGCGGGTCTCGCCGGAACAGAAGGTACGGGTCGTGGAGGCCTTCCAGTTCGAGGGACACATCGTGGCGATGCTGGGCGACGGCGTGAACGACGCCCCGGCGCTCCGAAAGGCCGACGTGGGTGTGGCGATGGGTGGACGGGGGACCGACGTGGCCAAGGAGACGGCGGACCTGGTACTCGGCGATGACCGTTTCGAGACGATTGGCGCCGCCGTCGAGGAGGGTCGCGTCATCTACGACAACGTTCGGCGCTTCATCTTCTATTTGTTTTCGTGCAACGCGTCCGAGGTCGCGGTCCTGTCGCTCGCGGCGCTCACGACACTGCCCCAACCCCTCCTCCCGCTGCAGATCCTGTGGTTGAATCTCGTAACGGATGTCTTTCCCGCGCTCGCGCTCGCCATGGAACCGGGAGAGCCGGGCGTGATGGAACGCCCACCCAGGGACCCACAGTCGGCGATTCTGAGTGGAAGCTTTACACGGACACTGCTCAGCTACACGGGTCTCATCACGTTGGCCACCCTGGCGGTCTACCTCGTCGGGCACTTCGCGATGGAAGCCGGACCGGTGCTCACCACCACCATGACCTTCCAGACCCTCGCCTTCTCCCAACTCTTCCACGTCTTCAACGCGCGAAGCGTGGGGCGTCTACCGCGGACGAGATGGCTCCAGAACCGATGGGTCTGGGCCGCCATCGTGATCACCATCGCTCTCCAGATGTCGGCCGTGAGCCACGCTCCGCTGATGCGCGTCTTGGGAACCGAGGCCCTGGGGCTCGAGCACTGGTCCCTGATCCTCTCGGCATCCCTGATCCCGCTCGTCGTGGGACAAACATGGACTCGAACGAGGGCGTCGTGAGTGAAGCGCGCCGGAGGGGCCCTCGGCCCGAATGGGGGACACTGGGGTATTATTAGGGGCAACGGAAAGAAGGAAATACCTCTCCGGGAGGCTCCCGCCCCGAAACGGAGACGCCCGCAAACCTGAGACAGGAGGTATTCCAATGTCAGTCGGTCGAATCTGCACACGCGTGGTCGCGACGGCCACCGCCGAGGAAACCGTGATGGACGCGGCGATACGGATGCGAGACAACAACGTCGGATGCCTCGTCATCGTCGATGGTGAAAGAAAGCCCGTGGGCATTGTCACGGATCGCGACATCGTGACGCGCTCCGTAGCCGACGAGTTGAATCCGAGCGACACCGTTGTTTCTGCGGTCATGACGGACCAGCCCCGCTCGGTGGACGAGTCCACCCCCATCGAGCAGGCCCTTTCGACCATGGGAGGAGCCGGAGCTCGGCGCCTCGTGGTGACTGGAGAGGAAGGAAATTTGGTGGGCCTTCTCACGCTGGACGACGTCCTCGAACTCATGGTCGAAGAGGCCACGAGCATAGGGGCCATCCTTCGGCGGGAGGCTCCGAAAATCATGGCCGCCGGCTAGAGGAATTCATCATGATCCACACTTCCAGCCCTCTCAGGGACGCCTTCCTCGACGATCACAAGCATTTGACGAGAGGACTCACCCGTACCCTGGAAGCGCTACGCAGTGGGGACGACGCCAGGGCGATCGAGTCGGCCGACACGATGGACCTGGCGGTCGGTCCCCACATGGAGTTCGAAGAGACCGTATTCTATCCGGAGTTGGCCGAGATCCTCGGCGAGCCTTTTGTGGAGCACCTCGAGATAGAGCACGACATCGGGAAGCGTGCCGTCCAGACCATCCTGAGCCACGCCGGGGGTGAGCCCCTTGTTGGAGAGGAGCGTAAGTCGGTGATCGCGAGCCTCGACACGATGCTTGATCACGCCATGAGCTGTGGGACCCTGATGAGCCACCTGGATGGACTACCACGCGCCCGTAAGAAGAAGCTCCTCGACCGGCTGCTCGAATTGCGCAAACGCGGGCTACGCTGGACCGAGTTTGAGCGGCCGGAGCACCCCTCTCCCGTCCAATAGCCGGTGTGCCGTCTCTATGGGCTCCGGGCGAACGAGCCCACGAAGGTGGAATGCACGCTGGCCTATGCACAGAACGCCCTTCTGAAGCAGAGCCAAGAGGACCGATCGGGAAAGGAACACTCGGACGGATGGGGGATCGTGTGCTACGCGAACGGGATGCCGAGTCTCGAGCGTCGCGACACGGCGGCTCACCAGGACCTCCATTTCGCCTCGGCGGCAGAGCGTCTCTACGCGCGTACCGTCGTCGCGCACGTGCGTCGGGCCACCGTAGGCGGCCCCGCCATCGAGAACACACACCCGTTCGTACACCGTTCCTGGACGTTCGCCCATAACGGTACCGTTCGGGCCTTCGACCGGGTCCGGCCCCTGATAGAACGCGAGATTCCCGAACGGCTACTTCGCCGAAGGCGGGGCGATACCGACAGTGAGCTCGCTTTTCTCTGGATCCTGGGCCGCATGATCGACGAAGGCCTGGACCCGGACGACGTCGGCCCCGACGCGCCGGTGGCCGAACCCGGAGTGCTGGGCGACATCGTCGGCCGGGCCGTACTCCGGTTGGCGGAGTTGTCCCACGTACCCGGGGCCGCCGACACAAAGCAGTCCCGCCTCAACTTCGTCTTGACCGACGGGCGGGTCCTGATCGCTTCACGCTGGCGGCATACGCTCTTCTGGGTCCTGCGAGAAGGAATCCACGACTGCGAAATCTGCGGCATCCCTCATGTCCATCACTCGCCGCAGGCCCATTACCGTGCCGCCATCGTCGCGTCGGAGCCGATCTCGCATGAGCCGTGGCAGGAGCTGGCGCATGGGAGCGTAATCACTATCGCTGATGAAATAGAACCGAGGATCCAGGCGATCGGGGGTTTGTGACGCCGGCCGGGTCCACGACGGAACCGCCCGGCGGGGTCTCGGCGATCAAACGCAAAAGCCGTCGAGGGACCTCTTCGCTCACTGCGGCTCCGGCCTCCTCCCAGGTTTCCCCGAGAGCGAGCACATCGAGACCCGACCTCAGTCTGATGCCACCGGGGTTATAGAAGATCAGCCGACCGCGACCCGTGCGTGCATCGAAGAGCTCATCCTGGAATTCCTCGAGGACCTGCTCGAATCGCACACGTTCGAAGCCGGGAAGGATCGCATCGTTGGTCGCGTACGGGTGTGTCCGCCAATCGCCAAACAGCCGATTCATCAGCGTCATCGGGCCCGAAGTCCCACCCCAACGCCCGTTGCATTCGATGAACACGACCCGACCGGAACTCAGGCTCTCGCCTGTGACGAGCAGATCGAAGGAACATCTCCCCACGTAACCCAACCTCTGGAAGAGGCGCGCGAGTAGCCAGGACCGGTCGACGCATGCGTCACGGAGTGCGTCGGGCAGGTCCGCGCGTCGGCTCCCCCTGAAGTATCCCTCCCGGCCCGCGATGATTTGCTCGAACAGACCCTCGACCACCGGATAACCATCCACCTCGGGCGGTATCCAGATTTGAGTGGAGGGCGTTCGCAACACGTCCGACTCCCAACTGCTGACCAGCAGATGATGCACGCCATGCCAGGCGAAACCCTCCAGACGCGCTCGAAGCTCCTTCCGCACGTCGCTCAGGGAGAGGTCACTGAACTTCCTGGCGTCGAGTACGAAATTCCCCGCTCCACCGGCCGAGGAGGGAATCTTGACGACCAACGTGCGCGAACCCTTCGCGAGGTGTTTCGACGCGATCGCCAGTGTGGCAAAATTGGCGGCCTCGGCTGAGCGGGGCGTCCTATCGGACCCGAACAGACGACCCACGGTCTTGGTAAACCAGACCTTGTCGTTGACGAGGCGGGTCAGGCCGGGCGGCGGCGCAATCACCGTCAGCGGTCTGCGCGACGAGCGCTGCAAGAGCAGAGCCATGTTCCACACGGGCGCGCACCCCATGTGCGGGTGGACGTACGAAAGCGCATCCGAGCGAAGCGCACGCACCAGCGTCCGGCGCACCTGACGGTCGGTCCAGCAGGCGGCGGCAACACTCAGCGGATCCTTCCTGGGCGTCGGGTGGAGCCATTCGACCTCGCCAAGGCCCAAGCGTTCCTCACAGTATTCCCGAAAGAGGTCGGAGCGTGGACCACAAGTCGCCACGAAGTCACCGTCCCCCGCGCGAAAGCGCGCCCGGTCTTCGAAGAAAGAGGTGTCCCTGTGATGACCGAACCTGCTGATTCCGCTCAGGTCGTCTACGTGAAGTGTGGGCCCCGGGGAAAGCCGATCTGGAATGAGTGAGCGGAACGTCTCGCTCGGTGTGAGACGGGGCTCCTCACGGACCAGAGCCTCGGCGAGCGTCTCGACGGACCGCAACTCGCCCTCTGTGCAACTCGCTCGATGGTGCGAGAGGATCGGGAGCACGAACGGACGGATCGTCGACATACCGGCCTTCTCCGATTTGGCGAGCCCACCCCGCCAACCTAAGCTAGCCAGAGGGTCTGGCTCGCCCGGTCGGGGAGAAGACCCCACGTCCTGTCGGGAGAAATCCGCGACCGGCGGGACCTCAGCCGATCACGACGCGCGCCGTGGCATATCCCACGTACAAGACCAGAAGAGCCGCCGCCTCACCACGCTGCAGCCCCCGTCTCCGTAACAAGAAGGTCAGCAACAGGACCGTGCCCAAGGCCAGCGCCGGCAGGTCGTACTGGAGGGTCTCTCTCTCGACGATCAACGGGTGCAACAGTGCGCCCACTCCGACTGGAACGAAGAGATCGAAGACGTTGCTTCCGATGACGTTGCCGGCGGACAGGCTTCCTTGGCCCCTGAGGGCCGCACCGACCGAAAGCACGAGTTCGGGAAGGCTGGTGCCCATCCCGAGGACCAGGACCCCGACGAGGGTTTGGCTGACACCCCACGACACGGCGAGCGAAAGCCCCGACGTCACCACCGCGTGGGCCGAAAGCGTGACGATCGCGATGCCGAATGCCATGGCGAGGGGGACCGGGAAGCCCCCGGCTTCGACGTCGCTCGGCTCCTCCCTCCCGATGTGCTCGGCCTGAACCAACGCAACGAGATAGATCAGGTAGGTGATCAGGAGGACCGCCCCTTCGAGCCGGTTGATGGATCCATCCAGGCTGAGAACGGTTACGAGGCCGATGGTGAGCAGGAGCGTCACTCCGTCCCGCCTCACCATGCGTGGTGCCACACGAACATACGCGAGGAGTCCCGCCACCCCGAGAACGAAACTACCCTGAGCAATCGCGCTCCCCGTGGCGTTCCCAACGATCACACCCGAAGCTTCAGTCCCCTGGAGTTGTTGTATGCTGGCGCTCACGGCGACGAGCAACTCCGGAAGATCCGTCCCGATGGCAAGAATCGTGAGACCCGCAAATCCGTGCGAGAGGCCATACCGGTCACACAGCCGCACCACTCCATCCAACGTCAGGCGCGTGCCAGCCCAGAGACCGCCCAGGCCGAGAATCAGTAGAGTCAGATCGAGCATCGTTGGTCTCGTCGTGGGTAACCATGATAGACTCTTACTCCAAGCGGGCGGACGGCTCATTCTCACGTCGAACGGTGTATCTGTCTATATGTGAGAGACGCCCGACTCCGCCGGTCAATGACGTCATCCCAATCGCGACACGGCAATCAAAGGGGGGCATCCATGCTCACTCGCAAACGGTTTGAGGACCTGCATTCGGAGTTGATCGACACGCCGGTCTTGAGTGTCTACATCGACGGCGGTGAGGCCGATCAAACGAAGCGAGGCGAGTGGTCTCAGCGGTTGGCCGCTGCGACCCAAGGGGCTCTGGAACAGGCCAATGGTTCTGGAGCAAACGGGTCGACGGATCTTCGCTCGGCCATCGACACTCTGGAAGCCGAGCTCAAGGCCCAGGGTGGAGTCAAGCTGGCCCAGGGGTGGGTCGGATTCATCGCGGACTCGACTCTACGTTACGGCGAGGCCCAACCCATGCGTCTTCCGACCGCGGTGCAGTGGCAGCGAGGCATGCTCCTGTCCCCTTACCTTCCCGTCCTCGAGCTGAATCCTCCCGTCGTGGTTGCTCTACTCGATCGGGAACGGTCGCGGATCCTCACGTACCAGAAGGCCAACCTGAGCGAGACCGCCACGCTGACGGTCGATCGCACCCTGGACGATCTCTCGGACATCGGAGTCATGAAGTCGGCCCACGCGACCACAGGCGTTCGCGGCGCGACCGGCCGCGACACGGCTCAGCGATCGCTGAAGTCCGAAAGCGAAAGGCTTCTCCAGGTCACCCGGGACGCCGTCACTGAGGCAGCCGTCCCGGACGGTGGGATCATCATCGGGGGGACAGCGGAAGCGGCCGCGATCCTGCAGTCCCGACTACCCGAGCCCCTCCGTGATCAGTCCGTCCTCGGATCGGGCCTGACGATCGAGATGTCGGACCCGGAGATCCTCGAGTCGCTCGACACGCTCATGCCTGAAGTCCGCTCCCGTCGATATGCGCGTATGCTGGACGGGATCATCGAGAGTTCTCACGACGGCGGCAAAGGCGCCTTGGGATGGAATGCCACCCTGGAGGCCATCAAGAGCAACGCCGCCGATACGCTGCTGGTATCCCGAGAGTTCATCGACAACCGGACTGCGGACGCCGAAGAACTCGTCGGACCGGCGCTTCTCCACGGTACTCATGTCGCGCTGCTCGAGGGGGCGTCCGGAGAACGGCTCGAGGACGTAGGCGACGGTGTTGGAGCACGTCTCCGCTTCAGTAGACAGGACTGAAGCGACTCGACGTTCTCCTCGATGGATCCTGAGGTGTCGAGGATCAGGTGCTCGGAGGGCTCCAGTTCATCAACCGGCTCCCACGAGGCCACGAAGTCGTCGAGGAGCGCTACGCGGGCGTCGCTCACGGAGGGTTCCCGATCCCGCCGCAGGAGCCGCTCTCTGGACACTTCGGAGGGAATCCGGCATTCGACGAACAGGAAGGGGACGCCGGCCTCGAGCGCCAACCGGCGGGCCGCCTCGCGGTGGGCGAGCGAGCGGAACGACGCGTCGATCACGACAGGCCGATTCGACTGCAGGACGGAACGCGCTCGTCGGAAGACTTCATCATAGACCCGCTCGGTCGTCTCGGTGGAATACGCATCCGTCCACGGGGCGGTGCCGACCGATGTGGTAGGATCGGCCCCGAGCAGCCACTTACGGGTTCGATCGGAGCCCACCACGGGGGCCATCATCTCGGAGCCGGCCCGAAGGGCGACGGTGGTCTTCCCGGACGCCACGATCCCACCGACGGCCAGCACCATGGGAAGAACGACGGACCGTCCCTCCGCGCCCTGCGCGGGGAGCGAATCCCGCGCCAGAAGATAGTGCCGCCGGGCCGCCTCCGCGGAACGCTCCCGAACCAGGGCGGACGCCCCACCATCCTCGGCCAAGATCGCGTTGACCATGGCCCTCACGTACGCACGATAGCTTTCGTAGAAGCCGACGATCGGATAGAGGTCGTAATCGTTCGACATCCGTGCGTATTCGGCGAGGAAGTGTTCAGCCAAATCACCCCGCCCCTGGTACGCCAGATCCATGGACAGAAACGCGACGTCGGAACAGACATCCAAGAACCGGAAACGGTCGTTGAACTCGATGCAGTCGAGGACTCTGACGCCACCCTCGTCGTCCAGATAGATGTGCTCGAGGCGTAGGTCCCCATGGCCTTCCCGCACGCGCCCACCCCGCACCCGGTCTTCGAAGAGCGCCGAGTGGTCCGAAAGGAAGCCCAGCTGGCGAGCCTCCAGGGCGGCCGCCTCCGTCTGACCCAGGTAGTCGCACGCCGCCCCCCGGCCCTGCTCGAAATTGTCCCGCACGTTGCGGGTGATTTCCTCCAGGGCTCCGAAGCGGGCGGTTTCCTCATCGCAACGGGAGCGCTCATGGAAGGCGGCCACACGCTCGGCAACACGGCCCAGATCGGAGGCCGTGAGTCGGCCATCCCTCGTGCGCGCGTCCGCGCGATCCCCCTCGGGAAGCCTGACCATATGAACCGCCCAGTCCACGGGAGCCCCTGAGCCACCGAAGCGGTGGCGCCCCGAGGAGTCGAGCGTAATCGGGACCACGCCGTGGTACGCGTCCGGAGCCCACGGGCGGTTGAGGTCGACCTCCGCCTCGCAGGCCACCCTCCGTTTCTCCTCGGTAGAGAAGTCGAGGAAAGCCAACGAGACGGGCTTCTTCACCTTCCATACATCGTACTCGGCAAGGAATACCCAGGAGATGTGCGTCTCCACCACCTCGATTCCGGGTCCAGCCAAGTCCTCTCTCAGACTTCCCATCGTTCGTCGACAGCCCCATTCCGTGTGTAGGCCTCCATGGATCTACCCCATCCAAACCGGCCTGTTACCTTCAAGAACATTTTCGGCCGGGCCCACGCGTCTGCATCACTCTACTCACGAAAACACTACCCACGGGATTCCAGATTGGCCAAACGCACCAAAGTCACCGGAAACAGCCTCCGGCACGCCTTTCGAGAGATCATCTGGCCCCGCCGCAAACTCATTTCGGTCGGGCTGTTCCTGATCGTTCTGAATCGACTCAGCGGGCTCGTGCTTCCAGCCTCGACCAAGTACCTGGTCGACGACGTGCTGGGCCAGGGTCAGTTCGACCTGCTCTTCAGGTTGCTGGGACTCTTGGTGATCGCTGTCATCGTTCAGTCGGCTTCGGCCTACCTCCTGACGCTCCTTCTCAGCGTCGAAGCGCAGCACCTGATCGCCCAGCTCCGTGCCCAAGTCCAGCGCCATGTACTCACGCTGCCGGTTCGCTTCTTCGACAGCATGAAATCCGGCGAGTTGGTCTCCCGCATCATGAACGACGTGGAAGGGGTCCGTAATCTGGTGGGGACCGGCTTGGTTCAACTGGTCGGGGGCACGATCACGGCGATCGTGGCGTTCGTGTTCCTCGCTCGCATCGACTTCGTGATGACGGCCCTCGTCCTCATCCCGTTGGGGCTATTCGCCTTGGTGTCGACCCGGGCGTTCCAGACGCTGCGTCCAGCGTTTCGCGAGCGCGGGGAGATCCGCGCGGAGGTGACCGGCCGGCTCACGGAGGCGCTCGGGGGCATTCGCGTCATCAAGGGCTTCCACGCCATCGAAAAAGAGGGCGAGATCTTCGAGGACGGCGTGCTTCGCATCTTCCAGAACGTCAAACAGACGCTGACAACGTCGAGCACCGTCACGAGCCTGGGCACGTTCTTCATCGGCACCGCGAGTGTGCTCATCATGGGCTACGGTGGCCGGCAGATCCTTCAAGGATCGATTACGCTGGGGGATCTCGTCTCTTTCACACTCTTCATGGGGTTTCTGATCGGGCCGATCGTGCAGATGGCCAACATCGGGACCCAGATGACGGAGGCGTTCGCCGGTCTCGATCGGACCGCCGAGCTCCTCTCCTGGCCCTCTGAGGACGATGATCCGCGACGCACCGTGGAGATGCCGAGAATCGAGGGGCATGTCGTGTTCGAGGACGTCGGCTTCGCGTATGTAGAGAACAAGCCCGTGCTCCGTGGCATCACCTTCGAGGCCGACCCGGGCACCGTCATCGCGCTCGTCGGCAGTTCGGGCTCCGGGAAGACGACCCTGGCCGGACTGGCCGCGACGTTCCTGACGCCCGATTCCGGCAAGGTCCTGATGGACGGCATCGACCTGGCCACTGTGAAGCTGTCGAGTTACCGGTCACAACTCGGGCTCGTAATGCAGGACGACTTCCTGTTCGACGGCACGATTCGCGAGAATCTGCTTTTCGCACGCCACGATGCCAGCGAACTCGATCTGCAGAACGCGGCCGATCAAGCCTACGTCACGGAGTTCACCAACCGCTTCCCGGAGGGCCTGGACACGGTCATCGGCGAGCGCGGCGTCAAGCTGTCGGGGGGTCAGCGACAGCGTGTCACCATCGCCCGTGCGCTGCTGTCCGATCCACGGATACTGCTGCTCGATGAGGCGACGTCCAGCCTCGACACGGAGAGCGAAGAGTTGATCCAGCAAAGTCTGGGGGGACTTCTTCAGGATCGTACCACGTTCGTCATCGCCCACCGTCTCTCGACCATTCAACGAGCCGATCTCATCCTGGTCATCGAGAACGGCGAGATCGTCGAACGCGGACGCCATGACGAGCTGATCGAAATCGACGGGCGCTACCACCAACTCTACACGGTGCAGGCCAGAATCTAGAACATGGAGGAGAAAGTGTCTGACGGGACACACGAGCAGCGGATTCGCGTACTCGACGGCGGCCCCTACCGGGTCGAAGGAGGAGTGCCGGTCCTCGATCACGAGGGCACGGGGATCGAAGCCCCGCCGGCGTATTCGCTATGCCGTTGTGGGGGTTCGACGAACAAGCCGTTTTGCGACGGTACCCACAAGAGCAACAACTTCAACGGTCAGGAATTTGCCAGCAAAGACACCACCGCGGACCGGGCGGACGTCTACGCGGGCCAGGAGATCACGATTCACGACGATCGCAGTCGCTGCGCCCACGCCGGAAAGTGTACGGATAATCTGAGCGCCGTCTTCAAGTTGGGCGTCGAGCCGTGGATCGATCCCGACGGAGCCGAAGCCGACGAAATCGCCCGCGTGGTGAGCATGTGTCCGTCGGGTGCGTTGACCTATTCGGTGTCCGGCTCCGCCGAGCCCGTCGAGAACGCCGAAGGGCCTCGCATCACCGTGGCGAGGGATGCGCCCTACGCGGTGCGCGGCTTGAAGGTGGTGGCTGGGGACGGCGAGGCGTACGACGTTCGCGAACGCCAGACTCTTTGCCGTTGCGGCGGATCACACAACAAGCCGTTCTGCGACGGGTCGCACTGGTACATGGGCTTCAAGCACGAGATGGGGGACGAAGACAGCTTCTCGCCGAGCGATTCAGGTTGAGCCTGGGGCCAGTCGTCGGCCTTCACCGATGTCCCTGTTGGCCCCTGTGAGCGACCATCATCCGCTCTTCAGCTTGTGAGCGAACTTTCTCCTCAGCTTGGCGACTTTGGGGTCGATCACGATCTGGCAGTAGGGCTGGTTCGCGTTCCGTCGATAATACTCCTGATGGTCCGGTTTGGCCGGATAGAACGCCTCGAAGGGCGTGACCTCCGTGACGATGGGATCCGCCCAAACACCCGCTTCGGTCAACTCTGCGATCACGGCCTCCGCGGTGTCCCTCTGCTCCGTGGAGTGGTAGAAGATCACCGATCGGTACTGCGGCCCGACGTCGCCCCCCTGACGATTGAGCGTCGTCGGGTCGTGTACGGCGAAGAAGACCTCGAGGATCTCCCTGAAGCTCGTGACCGACGGGTCCGCCTCGAGCTGGACGACCTCAGCGTGCCCGGTGAGCCCGGAGCAAAGCTGCTCGTACGTCGGATTCGGCTCGGGACCCCCGGAGGCGCCTGACACCACGCTGTCGACACCCTCGAGGAGCTCGAACACCGCCTCCAAGCACCAATAGCAGCCCCCACCGAGGGTGACCAGCATCACTCGGACTTCAGGCCGCCGCGATGCACTCGATTTCCACGCGGTTGCCCCCTGCCAGTCCCGCTCCCACGGCGGTCCGGGCCGGCCGATTCTCCGGGAAGAACTCGGCGTAGACCTCGTTCATGGCACCCCACTCCGCCATATCGGCCAGAAAGACGGTGCACTTCACGACTCGGTCCATCGAGGATCCGAAGCGTTCGAGCGCATCTTGAATGGACGCGAGAGCACGCCGGGTCTCGGGCTGAACTCCCGGCTCCCCACCCCCCCCGAGCTTGCCGGACAGGAAAAGCAGGCCACCGTAGCGAACTCCCTCGGAGTACGGCGACCGAGGATTGGGATTCAGATATTCGGGAGCCGCGTTCTGCTGAACGGTGGGCTGGGCGGCATCAGCCTCTGACACGGGTGGTTGGCAGCCGACGACTGTCAGAGACAGACCGATGGCGATCACTCCTCGAAGCATGGTAATCCTCCTAAACGAGATGACTGGCTCGTGGAACCTATGCGCTGAGCCCCCGGATGCACACAGGCTCCGACGTGCCCGCTGAGGGGCCTTTTCCCGTCGTCCAAGTCGATGCCTCGATCATGCCTTGCGGCACACGGACATGCCCACCCAATTGGTCGCTTGCTCGGATCTCGCTCGAGGAAACGAGGGGTGGTGGACTGATGCATGTGACCCGATCCAAGTTCGAGGCGACAGAGAACTCGGGCCACGTCTCGGCGCTGCTCATGCGCCCCGCTGGCTCCGATTGCCTTCTCGTGCTGGGGCATGGCGCCGGCGCCGGGATGGAACATCCCTCCTTGGAGACTCTGGCCGCTCGTCTGGCCGACCGGCGGATCGCCACGTTTCGGTACCAGTTCCCCTACATGGAGCACGGACGTGGGCTCCCCGATCTTCAACCCATTCTCCTGAAGACCGTCCGGTCGGCGGTAGCGGCAGCGTCGGCGCTCTCGGACGGGCTTCCCCTCTTCGCGGGGGGCAGATCGATGGGCGGCCGAATGACGTCTCTGGCCGCGGCGAAGCAGCCTCTCGCGGGCGTGCGGGGCATCGTCTTCTACGGATTTCCCCTTCATCCCGTCAAGAAGCCCGGTGTAGAAAGGAGTGAGCATCTGAGGGGGATCGACGTTCCCCTGCTCTTCGTCCAAGGGACCCGGGACAAGATGGCCCCGCTCGAACTGCTCGAGCCCATTTGCCAAGATCTCTCACAGATCGCTACGCTCCATGTGGTCGAGGGAGCCGATCACGGTTTTCACGTGTTGAAGAGGTCCGGCCGTACGGACGACGAGGTTCAGGTCGAAGTCGCGGATGCGACCCGTTCCTGGATCGACCGCCTCACATAGCGACTCCACAAGAGAGAGGTCCCGATGTCGACACGGATCAATAGGACGCGGCTCAGGACGCGGAGTGCAATCTCTGGCCTGGCCTCCGCACTCATTCTGACCGCCACGAGCACACTGACCGCCACGAGCGCGGCGGGGCAGCAGCTACCGCTCGATTCCAATCAACGGTTGGCGCGCGATCTGTTTCGGGAACTCATCGAGATCAATACGGTCGAATCCGAGGGAACGGCCCCGGCGGCTGCGGCCATGGAGCGCCATCTTCTCGACGCCGGATTCGCGCGGGAGGACGTCCACGTCGTCGGCCCGGACGATCGCAAGGTGAACCTGGTCGCCAGGCTACGTGGTCGGGACACGGGCCGTGCGCCCATCCTTCTCTTGGCACACCTCGACGTGGTGGAGGCGCTCCGCTCGGACTGGACGATCGACCCGTGGACGTTCACCGAAGCCGACGGCTACTACTACGGGCGCGGCGTCACGGACGACAAGGACGAGGCCGCCATCTACACGGCCAACCTGATCCGGATGAAGGAGGAGGGGTTCGTGCCGGACCGTGACATCATCGTGGCGCTCACCGCGGACGAAGAGGGCGGCCCGGCCAATGGAGTCCAATGGCTCCTGGAAAACCGCCGGGATCTGATCGACGCGGAATATGCGCTCAACGAGGGGGGCGGCGGCGCGCTGAAGGACGGCATGCGCCAGCTGAACGCCGTCCAGGCCAGTGAAAAGGTGTACCAGAACTTCACCCTGGCGGCCACGAACTCTGGTGGCCACAGCTCACTCCCACGGGACGACAACGCCATTTATGACGTGGCGAACGCGCTCATGCGCATCAGTCGATACCATTTCCCGGTCATGTTGAACGAGGTGAGCGAGGCCTATTTCCGGGGAACCGCCGCTGTGGAGGGTGGGGACATCGCGGCGGACATCCTGTCCGTCCTGGAGGACCCGGCGAATGAGGATGCTGTGCTTCGCCTTCAAGCGTTTCCACACTTGAACGCTCGTCTCAGGACCACCTGTGTCGCCACACGCCTGAACGGTGGGCACGCCGACAACGCGTTACCTCAGACCGCCGGTGCCCTGGTCAACTGCCGCATGCTTCCGAACCACAGCCCAGCCCAAGTTCTACTGACCCTCCGGGAGCTCGCAGGCGCCGACGTGGAGGTTACCCCCGTCGCGCCGCCCAACCCGAGCCCGCCGTCACCCCTGACCCCCAACGTGATGGGGCTCATCGAGAGGATTACCGAAGACATGTGGCCGGGCGTGCCGGTGGTCCCGGTCATGAGCACGGGAGCGACGGACGGGCTCTACCTTAGGCAGGCGGGAATCCCGACGTACGGCGTCTCCGGGCTCTTCGGCGATGTGGACGACAACCGCGCTCACGGCCAGGACGAACGCATTCTCATCGAGTCGTTCTACGAGGGCCAGGAATTCCTGTATCGACTGGTAAAGGCGCTGTCGGGGACGATCAGCTAGGCGCGGGCGTAGCGCGCCGGACTAGATCCCGAAGAAGGCCGAGACCGCGAAATTGAGGATTCCGAGGAGCAGGCTGCCCACCATCGCCGCCGAGAAGCCCTCGACCTTGAAGCCGGGGACGAACGCAGCGGTGAGCTTGAGCATGAAGGCGTTCACGACCCAGATAAAGAGCCCGAGCGTCAAGAACGTGATCGGAAGCGTCAGCACGACCAGGATGGGGCGAATGAACGCGTTGGCGAACCCCAGGGCGAGTGCGCCGACCACCGCCGCGGTTCCGTCTTCGACGTCGATGCCAGACACCATGGACCCGACGACCGAGAGCAGAGCCGCCGTGACCAGGAGATGAAGCGCGAACTGGATCATTTTCTAGCCTTTCGTGTGGGTTGGGACGCCAAACTCCCTGACGTAAAACCGGCGTATCGGGTTTCGAGGACGAGCCGGCACACGCTCGTTTTCAGCCCGCCCGCTTGGCCAGCCGCTCGAGCGCGCCGATCAGGTCGGGCCGGTCCTCCAGGACCCCCAGGAACGGGTCGCCGCCCTTGAGCCGCTTCATACGCGCAGGGACCGTCTTGATCGTGTGCTTCCGGATGTCCAACCGCCCCGTGACTTCGCTCCACTTGAGGGGTGTGGAGACGGCGGCCTCGGGAACCGGACGGACGCTGAACGGGGCCACGAGGAGTTGGGCACGGCGGTTCTGGAGAAAGTCCACGTAGACTCTTCCCTCGCGGTCCCGGATCGTCCGAGTGACGGTGGCGATTTCGGGGAGCTCGGCGACCACCATCTGCGCCAACAAGTGACCCAGCTGGCGGGACTGCTCATAGTCGCACTGGTGCCCCAACGGGATCAGAACGTGAAGACCGGAGGAGCCGCTCGTCTTCACATACGTGGGCAGCTCGATCTCGTTGCACACGTCACGGATGACGCGGGCCACCTTCACGACGTCCCCGAAGGGAGCACCCTTGGGATCGAGATCCAGGATACACCAATCCGGCTGGTCGATCGTCGCGACCCTGCTCGACCAGACGTGCAGAGGGATGGCGGCCGAATTCGCTACGTAGAGTAGCGTCTCCAGATCCTCCACCACGAAGTAGTCGATCGGCTTCTCCGAACTCTCGCTCCAAACGGACTCGGTCCGCACCCACTCGGGTGCCCAGTCGGGAGCGTTCTTCTGATAGAAGGACTTTCCGTGGATCCCGTCCGGGTAGCGGGTGAGCACCAGACAACGATCCCTCAAATAGGGTTCGATCCACTCCCACACGGCCCGGTAGTAATCGATGAGGTCACTCTTCGTGTAGCCCGCCTCGGGCCAAAGCACCTTGTCGGGGTTCGTGAAGTGAACCGTACGATCGACGGAGTCCTGGGTCACGGGCATCGGAGCGCCTTCCCCGCCCTGCTCACCGCCCTCACCGTCTTCATTCTGGCGGATGCACTCCTGCGGAGTCTTGTCATCGCGAAGACGCACGAACGCGGGATGTCGAATCACTCCCCCGTCGGTGAACTCCTTGAAGCGGACTTCGGCGACCAGCTCGGGCTGGACCCAGTGATGGCTCGGCCCCTTGGGAACGCTTCCCCCTAAGGCCGGAGGGCCCGCCGTGCCACCCGAGCCGGCTGCAGGCTCATCGGTGCCCGCCTCAATGGCCCGGAGGGACTCCATGATGTCATCGAGCAGATCGTCGCTGAAGCCCGTGCCCACGCTCCCGACGTAGACGAGCTCTCCGTCGTTCTCCTCCCGATACTGCGCCAGGTGAAGCGCACCGAAGCCCGGTCGGCCACCCTTGGGATCGGAGTAGCCCACGACCACGAAGTCATCGGTTCGAACGGCCCGGATCTTGTACCATGAAGTCGAACGGCCGGACCGGTAGGCACTGTCGGCTTTCTTGGCCACGATGCCCTCGAGCCGCATCGCCGTGACCTGTTCGTACATCGCCTGGCCCTGGGTCGCGACATGATCGGAGTAGCGAACCGGACCCACGGTGGGCAGGACCTCGCGCAGGATCGCTTTGCGGTCGAGCAACGGGAGATCCCGAAGGTCGAGCCCGCCGAACGACAACAGATCGAACGCATAGAAGGCGGCCGGAAGATCGAGCGCCGCGCGCGCGATGTCGGAACTCCGTTGCAGACGACCCCTCCGCTGCAGACGGCTGAAACTCGGAAGGCCCGCCTCATCGTGCACCACGACCTCTCCGTCCAGGACGATGCCCCCATAAGGAAGGCCTCGAACCGCCCGGGCGATGTCGGGGAAGGTCCCCGTGATGTCGTTCCCGTTTCTCGACCAAAGAACCGGCTCCCCCCCCGTTCCATCCGCGATGACACGGTATCCGTCGTACTTGATCTCGAAGACCCACCCCTCCTTCGTGAAAGGCTCCTCGCGCGCGGTGGCCAACATCACCTCGAGACCCGCCGGTTTGGACGAGCCCGCCGGTTTGGATGACGCACCCCGAGCCCCGAGCTTACGTGCCTTATTCGCAATCTCGGCTTCGCGCTCCTCCGGATGGACGAGCTGGTCGACGAGGAGTCCCGAGTATATCGAGTCGTCGGGAAACGCCTCGATGCCGCGCTCGTCGACGTGACCGTCCCGCTCCTTGATGAGGAGCCAGTGGTTGTCGCCCCGCTTGGGGGTGTGTACGAGCGTCCAGCGCCCCCTGAGCTTGTAGCCCCGGAGCTCGAACAGCAGCTTGCCGTGCTCGATTCCGTGCTTGTCGCCGGGGATCTCGTCCCAGACGCCCTTGTCCCAACAGATGGACGGACCCGCGCCGTATTGGTCCTCGGGAATGACTCCCTCGAACTCGGCATACTCCAATGGGTGGGGCTCCACGTGCATGGCGAGGCGCTTGTCCGCTGGATCCGGGGAGGGTCCCTTCGGAACGGCCCAGGACTCCAGGACGCCGTCCATCTCGAGTCGAAGATCGAAGTGGAGGGAGCTGGCGTGATGCTTTTGGACCACGAAAATCCGCTGCTCGCCCTGAGGCGCTGCGCCCCCGCTGGGCTCGGGGGTCTCTCCGGCGGAACGCTTGCCGCGGTAGCGCTCGAGCTTGTCGTCGCGGGATCCCGTAGACATGGGTCAGGTTAACGAAAACCTGCCCCGGCGCACCACCGGGAGCCCCCTTGCGAACGTGAGCCGGGGCGTTAGCATTGGAACCACAAACCGCCTGAAAGAGTTATCCCGCTGTCTGATTCGAACCCCTTTGTCGTTGAGCCGCTTTGTCTTTGTGTCGGTCGCCACTTGCCCCCTAGACGGAGATCGGAAATGAGAAGCCGAGCCCCCCTTCTAGTGCTCGTCGGCCTCATCCCTGCCTGTGCCGTGAGCACGTATGATCGCGAAATCCAACCGCCTGTAGAATTCATAAACGCCGCGCGCGGTACGCCTCAGGTCCGGACGTGGATCGATGAGGTGAATCACGAAGTAGTCTTGGTAGCGGGACCATTTTCGGTTCCCCGGTCCGGAGAGCATGCCGGGGGGCACGACGATCACGAGAGCGCATCGGGATCGATGGAGACCCCACTTCTTCCGCTCCGATGGCCCGTTGACGCAGGCATGCAGGGCGTTCGGCTGGCGGCGTTTACCGCGGACGGCGAGCAACTGCCTCGCGATATCATGCACCACCTGATAGGCGTCAATTTCGACCGTAGCCAGTTGGTCTACCCCGTTCCGGAACGACTCTTCGGATTCGGTTCCGAGACTCCGGACCTCGTGTTGCCCGATCGCTACGAGGTGCCACTCCAGCGGGGTGACAACATCGGTATGTACGCGATGTGGAATAATCACACGGGAGAGGATCTCGATGCCGTGTACGTGGAGGTGGTGATCCCCTATGCGGCCCCCGGAAAGGACCGGGAAGTGGTGATGCCCATCTACATGGACACGAACAACCGGATCGGTGGAAGCAACTCCTTCGATCTCCCACCGGGCCTCCACGCCCAGAGCTACGAGTTCGAGATCCCAGTCTCGGGCGGGCTGCTCGGCGCGGGGGGCCACCTTCATGACTACGGGACCGAACTGCGCCTGGAAGACGTGGCGACCGGCGAAACGCTGGTGAGGCTGCAGGGTGAGAGGACTCCCGACGGAAGGGTGGTCGGCGTGGAGCAAAAGATATTTCGCCGTTTCTTCATGCTTTTGGATGCCCGAATCCAACTGGAGGCCGGGCGCCGGTACCGGGTGGTCGGCGTGTTCGACAACCCGACCGGGGAGACCATCCATGATGGAGGCATGGCGCACATCGTTGGGCTGTTCGCCCCCTCCGATCCGTCGGATTGGCCCCGACTCAATCCGACGCAACCGGAGTACGTGACCGACGTCGAGAACCTCCCGAGGATCTTCGAAGGGCCCGTCGAGGCCGCGGGCGAGCTCCGCTGATTTTCGTTGCGCGCCAAGAAGGGGTGAACATATGTTTGGGGCCCGTCTTCCGGTGCAAGGAGTTGTTTCCGCATGGCCGCACGTTCAATCGCAACGTCGACGATATCGTTCGGGCTGGTTTCACTGCCGGTAAAGCTGTACGCCACGGCTGAATCCAAGGCCCGCATCGCCTTCAACATGGTGCACAAGACGTGTGGCACCCGTGTGAAGCAGCAGTACATATGTCCCAAGGACGACGAGATCGTCCCGCGCGAAGACATCGTGAAGGGTTACGAGTTCGCCAAAGGCCAGTATGTGCTGTTCAGCCCTGATGAGCTCAAAGCGGTCGAGCAGCCCAAGACAGACTCGATCGAAATCACGGAGTTCGTGCCGGCGGACCAGGTAGAACGTCTCTATTTCGATCGTGCCTATTACCTGGGGCCGGACAAGGGTGGCGCCCGGGCATACCGGCTTCTCTCGGCTGCGCTGGAGCAGACAGACCGAGTCGCCATCGCAAAGCACGCCACGCGGGGCAAGCAGCATCTCGTCATGGTCCGCCCCTTCGAGGGAGGCCTTCTCCTGGAGCAACTCCGTTACGCCAACGAGGTCCGCTCCTTCTCGGACGTGCCGCTGGAAGAGGGTGACGTGGATGCATCGGAGCTCGACCTTGCCGTCAAGCTCGTGGACCAAGCGTCGTCCGAAGCGTTCCAGGCCACAGACTACAAAGACGACGTGCACGAGCGCATGCTCGAGCTCATCCAGCAGAAGGTGGACGGCGAAGAGATCGTCACGGTGGCCCAGGAGGAGCCTCAGACTCAGATCATCGACCTGATGGCAGCCCTCAAGGCGAGCCTCTCCGAGGAGGGTTCGGAACGCAAGCCCGCCAAAGCCGCCTCGGGGAAGAAGAAGAAGGCGCCTGCCCGAAAGAGGGCCACGAGCTGAGAGGGTACACCACCCGACAAGTAACCGAGATTCTCGGCATCTCGGCGCCCCGCCTTCGTTCGCTCGCGCGCTCGGGCGTCGTGGACCCCGAGCGCGGCCCCCGAAACGAGTATCGGTTCTCCTTCACCGACGTCATCCTCCTCAGAACCACGCGAGACCTGATGCAGTCCGGCATCCCCTTACGCCGGGTGAAAAGCGTACTCGGCTCGCTCCGTGACCAGCTTCCCGAGGATCAACCCCTCAGCGCCCTGCACATCGCCTCCGACGGCGACTCCGTCGTGGTCAAAGAAGAGAAGACCGTGTGGGACCCGCAGACACAGCAGGTACATCTGGATTTTTCCGTCCAGGAGCTGGCGGAGAAGATCGCGCCCATCGCGGGAGCCCTCGTGGAGCGCACGCCCCTCACGGAGATGACCGCCGACGATTGGTACAACCTGGCCCTGGATCTGGAGGGTGTCGCGACCGACCGCGCCACCGAAGCCTACGGCCGTGCGATAGCGCTCCATCCTGGCCATGTGCATGCCCATCTCAACCTGGGACGGCTGCTCCACGAGGCCGGCGACATCGAGTCGGCCGAGGTCCACTACCGTCAGGCTCTCTCCGCGAACCCGGAGTCGGCCCTCGCTGCGTTCAATCTCGGAGTGGCGCTGGAGGATCTGGAGAGAGACGGGGAAGCGATCGAAGCCTACGAGAGGGCCCTTCGCTTCGAGCCGGACACCGCTTCGGCCCATTACAACCTTTCTCGCCTCTACGAGAAAAGGGGCCTGACCAAAGAGGCGCTCAGGCACCTCGCCGACTACAAGCGCTTGGTGTAGTGTCCCTTCCGGGAGGCCCCACTAGAGCCCTGTCGACATCCGATCCAAGAAGCGACGCTCCTCCGGCGAGAGAGCGCCCATTCCATGCCGATCGACGCGAGCCAACAGCTCCTCGACCTCGTTCCGGTTCAGGTCGTGTATGGACGCCAAATCGATGGCGGCCCAGCGCCGTCTCGCATCGCGCTCAGATACGTCCAGCGACGGGGAGTGGTTGACCCTCCGCTGGAAGTCGCGCCGGCCCTTGCCCAAGCGCCTGTCCCGTAAACGAAGGAACCCCGCGCCCACCGCGAGTCCGCCCAGGTGGGCGAAGTGGGCCGTACCGCCATCCGACCCCGTGATTCCACTGTACAAGCTGATGGCGACGATGAAGAGCGCGAGCCAGCGAGCTTGGACCGGCACCACCCCGTAGATGTAGATCAGCTCCCGCGGCCAATACATGGCAAAGCCGATGAGGATGCCGTAGACGGCGGCCGACGCTCCCACGACGGGAGCGCCGTAGGAAAACGCGAACGAAAAGGCCGCGCCACCGAGACCACTGAGGAAGTAGAGCCCCAAGAATCCTTTCGACCCCAGCCGAGATTCGAGGCGCGGCCCGAAGAAGAACAGTCCAATCATGTTGAACAGCAGGTGCATCAGCCCCGCGTGCAGAAACATGTACGTGAAGAGGGTCCAGGGCCGGAACGGCATTCCAGGGATGTAGACCTGGTCCAGCCCGACGACGGCCGGGGGGAACAGCGTCAGTAGGGCGTACGGAAGCGTTCCCGGCTGCAGCACCAGGGCCACGATCACATTCGTCACCAGAAGCCGGGTCACCCAAGGGGTCATACGGGGATCACTTCTCCTACGCAGAGGGAAATTTCCACGAACACGATAAAACCGCGATCTCTAGATCCCAAGCGGATCATCTTGCATCAGCCCCTTATCAGCCAAGCGTTCGGGTCACCGGAGCCACTCACTCGAGCCCTTCACTCGGGCTACCCACTCGGGCTACCCACTCGGGCTACCCACTCAAGCTACCCACTCAAGCTACCCACTCGGGCCCCTCACCCGAGCCGCTCCAGTCCGAGGGCGCTCGCCGGAAGGGACGTGCGTTGATCCAGGACATACCCCTCGATCAATCTTCCGGTCACCGGACCGAGCGTCAGCCCCAGCATCGCGTGCCCCGTGGCCACAAAGAGCCCGGATTGCCCCGGCACCGGACCCACATACGGGATACCGTCGGGAGTGCACGGCCGCAGCCCGCACCACTCCGAGCGAATCACCGCACCGCGCATACCACCCAGGTACGTCTCGGCGGCGACGGTCAGTTGCTCCAAACGCTGTGGTCGCATCTCGTGGTTGACGCCCGAAAACTCGAGCGTGCCTGCCAGACGGGTAAACCCGGCCATTGGCGTGCAAAACACGGAGGTCTCGGTGAGGACACACGCCACGCTCGGGGGGAGCGGGCCGCCATCCGGGTGCTCGAGATCCCTGTGATAGCCCTTCCCGGCTCTTACCGGAAGGCGGAGTCCGAATTTTCTGGTCAGTTGCCCGCTGTAGGATCCCGTCGCGAGGACCACCGCGTTCGCGCTCAGGATCTCGCCGTCCTCGAGGCGTACGCCCCTCACGTCGCTTCCGGCACTCAGGACTTCCTCGACGCCGCGTCCCGTCTCGATCCGCGCTCCGTGGCGAACCGATCGGTCCGCCAGCTCCAGAACGAAGCGATGGGGGTCGCATGTCGCCGCTTCCGGAAAATGCACACCGCCGACGGCTCCCTCGAGAATCGCAGGCTCGATCTCCCTCAATTCGTCCCCATCCAGTTCGCGCGGGTGATACCCGTACTGGCGCATCATGGCCGCATCGTGCGTCACTTCGGCGAGTCCCCTCTTCGTGCGGCAAACCTCGTAGTAGCCGTTGTGCCCGTAGTCGCAATCCAGGCCCTCGGATTCGACCAGGGCGTCGAACAGATCCAGCGAGGCCTGCCCAAGCGGGGCCAAAGCGCGCATACTCTTCGAAAGGTGGTGGTCGGTGCAGAACCTGCGGAACGTCCACAGCCACTTCCACAAGCCGGGGTCCCACCGCACCGGGATGTAGAGCGGGCTCTTCGGGTTGAGAAGCTCGACGATGGAGCGCCGGATTCTGCCGGGCTTGTTGAGTGGTGGATGCCCGGCCGCGATCGTTCCCGCGTTACCGAAGGAAGCGGCGCCACCGACCTCGCCCCGCTCCACCAGCGTCACGTCGGCGCCCTCCTTGGCCAGGAAGTACGCGCAGCATACGCCGATCACGCCGCCCCCGACGACTACGACTCGACGTTCAGCCATCGTGGTTCATGCCCCGCTCCGCACCCCCCGCTTTCTTCGAGCCGACCCCCGCCCCGGGGGATCGCCCATTCGGCTAGCTTAGTCGCAGTCTACTCGACGACGAAGCGGACGGTATCCGCGACCCAGGGATCGAGGGGGATGTGCAACCCATCGCCGACGACAGCGATCACCGTGTGCTCGCCAGCAGCGAGGTCCGTGAGTTCGTATTCGGTCTGCGCCTGCCCCATGTGGATGTGGACCCCGGGGGTCGCGGGAATCGGCGTGCCCGCAGCCGGAAGGTCGGCATCCACGACCAGGTGATGATGGCCCGTTCCGGCATCCATCGTGCCCGCCGGCGCGATCGTCAGCCCTGAGACCTCCAGCGTCACCAGTACCGAGCCGCCCGCCACCCTTGCGCCGTCGGCCGGAGCGGTGATCCGGACCGATGGGCCGGCCTCGGGCGCCGCGTCGCCTTCGCTCTCCGGCGAGCCACACGCCGAGAGCGCCAGCACGAGAGCACCGGCGATCGATCCTGTGACTCGTTCGGTCAGTACGGTGCGGGCGTGTGGGGGATTGGCGCGGCCTTTCGAGGCCATGCTGGGTGAGATCATCGTATTGCTCCTGGCGGGAGGAAAGACTTCATTCGAGGGTTCGGAAGGAGCAACCTATTCCGGGGCTACCGCCGCGGGCAATATGCGTATCCGCGGCTGATCACAGCCACGATCCACAACAGGCGAACTCACTCGGGCGGCGCGGGAGCCTGATCATCCGAAGTCGGCCCAGGATCGGGCGCGGCTTCGTCTTCGTGGAGCGTGGAGAGTCGAGGCTCCCACTGTTGCATCATCGCCGTGAATGCGCGGGCGATCTCTTCGTCGAATTCAGTCCCGGCTTTTTCCTCGATATAGGACAGGACCTTCTTGGCGGGCCAGGAATCGCGGTAGGGTCGCTTCGTGCGCAAGGCGTCGTACACGTCGCAGACATGCACGAGCTTGCTGGAAAAATGGCAGTCGCGAGCATACCGCAACGACGGATACCCGCCGCCGTCGATCATGATGTGGTGCTCGTAGGCGACCACGGCCGCTAGGTCCAGGTCCTGATCGGACGTGAGGATCATGCGGGCGCCTTCCGCCGGATGGCTGTTCATGACTTCCCGCTCGCTGTCGTCCAACTTCCCAGCTTTGTTGAGAATCTCCTTCGGAACCGTCACCTTCCCCAAGTCGTGCAGCAGACCGGCCACTCCCACGGCCCGCACGTCCCGCCCGCCGAGCCCCAGCCACTCGGCGATCCCCATGCTGAGGACGCTGACGTTCAAGGAATGTGTGGTCGTGTACTCGTCGAATTCGCGGAGCTGCAATAGCGGAAGCATCAACTGCTGATCGCCATGCATGGCGACCGTGAGCGAGCGGACGACGGCCTCGGCCTCCATCAAGGGAAGTTCACCGCCGTCCTGTAGCACCTCGTGGACCCACTCGACGGTCTCCGCTTCATCCTTGAGGCTGAACGCGATCGTCGCGGTCGGGACCTCCTCTTCCATGTCCCCCTCGGTTTCGTCGCCGACCCCCACGGCCCCGAAACGGATGCCCGTCGCCCTGTCGTGGCGGGCCTCCGAAGAGCCCGTTGGGCGGAGCGTGAGGCGTCCCACGATGTCGTCCAGGAGGGCGTCGAGTTCCTCGAGAGAGATGGGTACGCTGGCGTCGAACTCCAGCCGCTGCATGCCAATTCCGGCCAGGCGACTACTCCACTCCCAATCGCGCATTTCCCGGAGGGGCTGCTTCCCCAGAACGACCTCGTCGCCCAGGAACGAAAATATCGGCCGCTTCTCTACCGCCAGGAGATCGATCAACCGTTGATACGAGTCCTCGAGGGCAGCCTGCCTTCTTGCGTGCCCCTGGGGGTATAACGCCACCACCGCCAGCGCCTGCGCAAGCGCGTGAAGGAACTCCACGGCTTCAGTCATCCGCGGCGCCTCCTGCTTTCGCAGCTTCCGCGATCTCCGGATCGCGTCGGCGCCCAGCCAGATCGAGCACCGTACGTACACGGCCATCGCCGGAGTAGGAGTGGAGTGCGCTCAGGGCCGCGAGATACCCGGGATCCTTGGGAGGATGTTTCCAGCGGAACAGGCGCCGCTTGGGTTCGGTGAGCCCCAGGAGCGTGGGCACGACGGTCTCATTACGGACGGATGCGAGGACGCGTATGGCCAAGACGCGGACGTCGGTCGATCCGGAGGAGGCTAGAGCCATGACGAACGGGAGCGCGGCCCCAGGGCAGTCCTCCAGCGCAGCGGTGAGCGCGAACCGAACCGTCTTCTCGTCCTCGTCGGTGAGCCCTCGGGTGATCCCCTTTTCGCGACTCCCCTCCAGGCGGTTGCAGAGCCGTACCGCTTCGTAGCGGACGCGATGATCCTCGTGTTGGAGGTAGGCGTCCGGCACGAATTCCTCGGGCACTTCGTCGGCTCCGTTGAGGAGCCATAACATGTTGCGTGTTACGTCCGCGCGGGGATCGTCGAGCCGCTGAATCGCAAGCGACGCGACCTCGGGCTGCATCGTGACCAACCGATCCAGCAGCAAACGCCGTACGTGTCGTGACTCCGACTCATCCAACGCCTCCATCATCGGCTCGACGGCCCAGTTCCCCGCCATGCCGAGTAACGTGTCGAGAACGGTGGGGTCAACGAGTTCGCTGTCGAGTAGTCTCTTCAGGAGTGCCCCGAACTCCTCGGTGCTGCCGATGAGGGATTGGGTCAAAGCACTCGACTCGTTGTCCGTGATGCGTTCGAGCAACCACGGTGTTTCGTCCGTTTCGATGAGTTGGTTGACGGCCTCGGCCACCGAATCCCCGACCAAATCCAATTCGAGCGCCATGTCGACGATACGTTTCGACTCGGGCTCAGACAGTCGATCGTCGTCCGTGACGACCTGCGATCGCGTTGTGGCCATCTCGCTGAGCGCGGAGGTGTAGGCATCGGGGTTGGGGTCCGTCAACGCCCAATCGGTGACCAGGTCGGAGACTTGTTCCTGAAGAGACTCCCGCGCGTATTGTCCTTGTTTTCCCCCTGCGCTGTCGGCGTGTTGAGAGAGTTTGCCCAGCATGCGAAGCAGGTGATCTGAAACCTGTTGCTCCTCCGACTCGGACGCCGCTTCGACGAGACGGAGTACCGACTCGGACTTCAGCCCCCGGGACGCGTTCAACAGGAATTCGTGCCGCTGTCCGCCGTCACCGCCCATTTTGAGCAACCGCGAGAGCGCATCCGGCTCCATCGCCGATACCAACTGCGCCATGCGTTGGTTGAGTTGAACCGCCTCGGCGCTACTGGCGGTTTGGAGCTCGTCGGCGATTTGCAGCAAATACCCGACGACCACCTGATCGTATGCGTCGCTCTCGGAGTGTTCGGAGATGGCCTGGGCGACCACCACCGGGTCGTGCGATACGTCGTCCGGATCCCCATCGGCGTCCGCCTCGAGCTGCTCGTCACTCTCCTCCTGCACCACCGCCGCTCTCGCCAGTCCCACCCAGAGCTGTGCGTACCGGGTGCGGGCTGAGCGCGCTTCACTGTCCTCGTCGACGGTGCCGTCGTCGTCTATGAGCCGGAGGCTGTCATACGCAACCGGGTGCATGCGGATGTTCGGCTGCTGCTCTCTCCGCTCGCGTGGTCCCAGCCCCAAGGGCTCGCCTGTCTGGTCGGGTTCCTCCGCCATGAGCGTGAGAAACGGTAGGATCTCCTGCTTGCTCACACCCTGATGGAAGCTGACCGCGCCCAGGTGATGCCGGTGCAGCCGCCCCGCGAGCTCCCGCAACAGAGGGTTATTGGTGTCGGTTGCCACTCCCTCGATAACGAGCTGATCCTTGGCAACACCGAGCGACAGGGTGGCGCGCTTCTTCAATAGGTACGTCACCCGGTCGGTCACCCGCTCCCCGGCGGGCTCCAACGAAGGATGCCCGGCAGGATACATTCCGTGGTGATGGATGGCGATGGAGAGTTCTATGAGAAACTCGCCGAGTTCGCGCGACAGGGTCGCCCCTGCTTGACCAGCACTGGCATCCCCGTCAGGGGGCTCAACCGGGCCGTCGGTTGGGGAAGCGTTCAAAGCTGGCTAGCATTGAGCAGGCGTGGACGAGGCATGACATAAGCTAAATCCGCCAACGTGATCGACGCCAATTCTATTTCGGGGGTCAACCCGCGATGCATGAAGGGATTCCCAAGCGCCTCGGAGTCGTGGGAACCCTTGTTTGGGACACGATCAGGTATCGGGATGGTCGGCCCGAGCAGGTGGAAGAGTGGGGGGGAGTGGCGTATGCCCTGTCGGCTTTCGAAGCGGCTCTTCCGCACGACTGGGAGATCGTCCCTATCGTCAAGGTGGGGTCCGACCTGTCTGAGGCGGCCTGGACGTTTCTGCGATCCTTTCCGAGGATCGACGTGGAGACGGGGATCCGCGTCGTCCCCGAGCCGAACAACCGGGTCGAGATCCTGTACACGGGGCCGGAGAGGCGCACCGAGCGACTCATCGGAGGCGTAACCCCCTGGTTGTGGGCGGAGCTCGGGCCTCTGGCAGGGACGTGCGACGCCCTCTACGTGAACTTCATATCCGGCTTCGAGATGGAGCTCGATACGGCCCGGTCCCTCCGAAGTGGTTTCGCCGGGCCCACCTATGCGGACCTGCATTCGCTCTTTCTGGGTGTGGGCAGAAGCGGCCTTCGAATCCCCCAGGAATTGCCGTCCTGGGGGGCGTGGCTCCGCTGTTTCGACGCCGTTCAGATGAACGCCGACGAGTTCGAGTTGCTCGGTCGGGCGATGGGGGACCCCTGGGAGTTGGCCGCTCGAATCGTGGGTCCCGAGTTGAAGTTGATCACGGTCACGCTCGGCGCCGATGGAGCCGGGTACGTCGCGGGCCCCGCGTTCGAGAACGACCCTCTGTCTTGGCCCGACACCCGCCACGAAATGGCCACGCCCGGCCATGCCCGTAGCGGGATGGCGCCCGTGGAAGGCGTAGAGGTGGGGGGGGATCCAACAGGCTGCGGAGACGTCTGGGGAGCGACTTTCCTCGCTCAACTCCTCAAGGGAGACCCACTAGAGCAGGCGATGATCGAGGCCAATCGCATAGCGGCGATCAACGTCGGGCATCGGGGCGCGAGTGGGCTTCACCGGCACCTCAGCGGCCGGCTCTCCTGACGTACTTCATGAGCGCCCGTGGGGGAATCTCCGGGTTCACGCGGGCTCCGAACACATTGCCCTGACCATCCGCCGCAACCCCCACCACCCCACTCATGCCGCGTTGCGCCCCGGAGTCAGGGATGAAGTGCATCACCGTGCCGTCTCGGATGGTTCCTATCCGGATTCCCCCTCCCCAGCCCTCAGCGGAGTTCCTCGACCCCGGGTCGGCCGAGTAAAGCAGGCCGTCGCGGTCGATGTAGATGCCGGTCGCCCTGCCGAATTGTGGCCACGCATCGAGGAACTGTCCCTCCTGGTCGAAGATCTGGATGCGGCCGTTTCCGCGGTCGGCGACGAACAGGCGCCCTCGGGCGTCGAGCGCAAGCCCTTGCGGTGCCCGGAGTTGGCCCGGTCCCGAGCCTACGGTGCCCCAGGCGGTGATGAACGTGCCGTCCTTCGCGTATTTCACGATCCTCGCGATCGCGGTGGGCGGGGCCTCCGCTGCCCGGCCACCTGCTCCGTCCGCGACGAAGATGTCGCCGTTCGGCGAAGTTACGAGGTCGGACGGGCTGTTGAGGACGGGTCCGGTGCCGTCCCCGGCCACACCCGGCGTCCCGAGCGTGAGCAGCAGGCGACCCGTTGGACTGAACTTGTAGGCTGCGTGTCCCTTGCCCTCTCGGTCCGGGTCCTCGCCGTCCGGCCCTTGCGAGTCGGTCACCCAGACGTTGCCCTCCCGATCCACATGGATTCCCTGTGGAAAGATGAATATCCCCTCACCGAACCGCCTTCGTAGCCGGCCGGATGCGTCGAAGTTCAGCACGGGGTTCAGGTTGGACCCCGCGCAGCCATTGGCGGCGCAGCGCTCGGCAACCCAGATGGACCGACCGTCGATATCGACGTCGACAGCGCTCGTGGAGCCCCACCACCTTCCCTCGGCCAGCTTGAAATGGTTCTCGACGGCGCGATACGGATTGGGCCGCGCATCTTCCGGGCGGGTGTGGCCCTGGGCGGAGACCGTTCCTCTCGACAACGCCGCCCCGGTGACGAGAAGAAAGAGTATCAGAATGACCCTCATGGGATGTGAACCCACCCGAGCCAGTGAGATCCTCAAACGTCCAGGGGGTCCTCCGAGCCCCTCAGAACCAGCGTCCCGATACCCGCGACGACCGAGCGAGCCGGATCGCTGCCGGTAATTGCCTCGACCACGAGTACGTGCCTCCCCGCCGGCAACAGGGTGCGGAGTCGCACGGTCTCTGGTGCGCTTGCGCCCACCTCGGTCAGCCCAAAGCCCTGGTCGGTGCGCAGGATCACCTCGCCCTCTTCGTCGGTGGTGAGCGTCAACCAGTCCTCATGCCCGGCCAGCTGATACTCGACGAGCTGATTGGCGACCGGCGTCTTCTCCCGTACCCAGGGCACAAGCGTCTTCAGCGTAACCCGAAACCGCAGCGCCTCCGCGTCCAACGGGTTCGCGTCGAGGCCCCCCCCTACCACCCGTGCCGTCAGCGTCAACTCCTTGCGTGCAACCGCGGCGGGACCGGACTCCGCCAAACTCACCTCGATCGGGAGGGGGATGCGCTGCACCTCGACGCCATCTATCCAACGATAGAGCGTCGCCAACTCGGAGTCGGAGGCAAGCCGGGGAGAAACCCTAGGCATCTCCCCGCTCGGGAGTCGGAGATACATAGCGAACGTCCGCAGCGACAACTCGGTCTTGGCAATGGCAGGGCCGGCTCCACCATCACCGGTCATGCCGTGGCAATTCCAGCATCCCAGGCGGTCGATGAAGAGCTCCTCGCCCGAGAGCGCCTCCACCTGCGCCTGACTCACGCCAGGCAGCGCACAGACCAGCGTCGTTGAGAACAAGAGTCCGCGTGGCATCCTCACTAGTGGTATCCTCACTAGCTGAGCGGCCCCGTCTCCCAACCCCCCTGCGGCTCTGGCTGATTCGCTGCGTTGGGCCCCGAGATGTAGCCGAACGTGGCGCCGACGCACAGGTTGCCCAGGTACACATAGTGGGAGTGGTTGCCGATATCGACCCCGGCTGCGTAGAGCCCCCGGATCGGCCTCTGGGTTCGGGAGAGGACCTGCCCCTCGGCGTTCACCCGCAGCCCCCCGTAGGTCGCCGTGATGCCGGCCTGCACCAGCACCGCATAGAACGGAGGCTGTTCGATCGGCGTGGCCTGAGCCTCGATGCTCTTCGGAACCGGCAGGGCCCAGGCTTTGCCCTCTTTTGCCGCCTGGTTGTACTCGTCGAGTTGCTGACGCACGACCCCGGCCGGGATTCCACGTCCCCAGGCCTCCATCTGCGCGGCAAGCTCCGACAACGTGTTGGCAGTGGCGACCGGCGCCCCGATGTCCCTGAACGCCACGAACTTGTCGATGCTGCCCAGACCGCAGTCGGCGCAGGCGCGGGTCACGTTGACCGGCTCATCCCAGATGTAGGTAGCCGTCGCTTCCGGCTGCCGAGCCACCTCCTGGTTGATCAGCTGCTCGCCGCCGCCCCGCGGCGTGCCGGCCTGCTTGCCTTGGGTCTCGTCTGCGAATCGCCGGCCGTGCAGGTTCACCACGACCGAGTAATTGCCGTGGTACGTGGAGTAATTCGTCAGCGGGTTCCGCATCTGCCTAGTCGGGCGGGCGGGCATCCCATGGCCGTAGAAGCCATCCCAGCCCCCCTCGGTGGGCGCCGCGCCAATCTGCGAGGCGGCCCAAAAACCGTCACCGGTGAGCAAGGGTTTGCGCCCCCCGAAGCTGGCGTTCCGCTGATGCAGGCTGCCGAAGTAGCGGGTCATGTTCTGGGTCACGAGCTGTGCGCTTCCGGCCCAGCCGCCGGTGGCCAGCACCACCGAGCGCGCGAGGATGCGAATCAGGCCCTGCTCGCCCTCGGCCAGCACCCCGATCACCTCGTAGCTCCGATTCGTGAGCAGACGGAGCATCGCCGTCTCCACCATCAGGGTTCCGCCGCCGCGCTGGAACTCGTCCACCATGAAGTTGACCCATGCCACCGGCGGGATCTGCCGGCTCCTCGAACGACCCGGTCGCGCCGCGCCGAGCGGGGCGCCCAGGTCATCGTAGAAATCGAAGGCCCGGGGAAGGTTGTCGAAGATCGTGCGCTGGACGACCGGATCGCCGTGGGGCGAGGATTCACGTATCTCCTCGTATCGCTCGGAGGTCCAGACGACGCCTTCCGAATGGGCGGTGGTGCCACCCGGCTCGTACGCCTTCTCGAGCACAATCACGCGGGCGCCCGCTTGCTGCGCGCGCACCGCGGCAGTCAAACCGCCGATCCCACTGCCACAAACGACGACATCGGTCCGCAGCTCCTGTGCCACCGCCTGCGCCGGCTCCGCGATGAGAGGTGCGGCGCCCCACGCCCCGGCGACCACCCCCCCCATCGTGCCCCCAAGAAAGTGCCGGCGTGAAACCCTCGAGTCGGTCCCATCATTGGTCGCCATCATTCACCTCCGAACTGGAATCATCCATCCAGGATGCCGCGACGCCGCTGCCGCATGGATCTTTCACGGATAAGACGTCGGGCCACTGCAATCACGTCGGGAAAACGCCGAATCTGCTGTCGGAGATCGTCCTACATCAAGACCCGGTGACGCTTGGCCGCGGGCCAGGAGGCCGCGGCCGGAGGCCGTTCCCGGTTGCGCGCCATCTCGCTTCCCGCCACCATATCGGCGCCATGAAAGACCCGACTCTCCGCCTACGCGCCCTGTCCCGCGGACGCTACACTGTCCTCCTGACGCTGGCTCTGATGGCCCCGGGTGGGCCCGCTGCGGCTCAGGGCCTCCCAGCCGCCACGCCCGAATCCGTCGGGCTCTCGAGCGCACGCCTCGACCGAGTGACCGACGCGCTGCAGGCCCACATCGATGCCGGGCGCATCGCCGGCGTCGTGGGTGCGGTCGTCCGGCATGGCCGCCTGGTCTACATGGAGGCGTTGGGACAAGCCGACATCGAGGCCGCTCGCCCGATGCCCGAGGACGCCATCTTCCGTCTCTACTCGATGAGCCGCGCCATGACCGCTACTGCGGCGATGATTCTTTGGGAGGAGGGGGCGTTCCAGCTCGACGATCCCATATCGCGGTACCTGCCCCAGTTCGCGAACCAGAGGGTCTTCTCCGACGCCGACTCGCCAAGCATGGACCGAACGCGAGCACGCAGAGGCGATATCACCGTGGAGCACCTCTTCCTGCACACGTCGGGGATGGGGAGCCGCAGTTCCTCGATCTACCGGGCCCAGGGCGTACGCTCGCGCTCGATCACGGTCGAACAGATGGTCGACAGGGCGGCACGCACTCCCCTGTTCGAGGACCCAGGAACGAACTGGCGGTACGGCATCTCGAGCACCATTCTCGGGCGCCTTGTCGAGGTCTGGTCGGGCAGACCGCTGGAGGTCTTCCTCCGGGAACGCCTCTTCGAGCCGCTGGGAATGACGGACACCGGATTCTGGGTCGAGCCCGATCAAGCTGATCGCCTGGCCACAGTCTACCGTCCGTCGCCCGAGGGAGAACTACGGCCGTATCAGATCGAGGACGTTCCCTTCACCGAGCGGCCCGTCCTGATCGAGGGAGCCGTGGGCCTGGTGGCGTCCACGATGGACTTCCTGCGCTTCTCCCAGATGTTCCTGAACGGGGGAGAACTGGACGGGAATCGGGTGCTCCAGCCCGCCACGGTTGCGATGATGAGGATGAATCGCGTTCCCGACGCGCTCCTCCCGATCAATCCTCGGTCTCTCGGACGGGGATGGGGGCTGGGCTTCAGCATCGTGATCGACGCCAGTGAGTTCTCGTATCCTGTGAACGACGGCGACTTCTGGTGGGCTGGCTCTGCCGGCACACGCTTCTGGATCGATCCGACCGAGGACATGGTCACGGTGGTGATGGCGCAGGTCTCGCCGGCGGGGGGCGGAGGCTTTCGGGAGGAGTTCAAGACGGGTGTGTACGACGCGATCATCGAGGAGCGGTAAGCCACCCGCTTTGGGCTGCTGGGCTCTCTACTCCAGAAGCGCGGCCATCCTTTGCCTGCCTTGGCTGTTGCACGCGTGTGCCTCGGCGTCTCCCCCGGCATCCGCCTCCACGTCTCCTGACCCGTCGATCGCCCTCAGCGAGCTCACGGTCCGGGACATCCAGAGCGCCTATGCGGGGGGAGAGTACGGGGCCGTGGAGCTTACCCGGGCGTTCCTCGACCGGATCGACCGCTACGAGGGCCACTACAACGCGCTCATCTCGATGAACCCCGATGCGCTGGCGATCGCAGCCGCGCTCGACGAGGAGTACGCTTCGAGCGGACCGCGCGGCCCCCTTCATGGCGTCCCTGTGGTCATCAAGGACAACCTGGACTATGGCGGGCTCGTGACGACGGCTGGGTTTTCCGGCTTCAGTGGAGTCACGGGAGGCATCGACATGATCCCGCAGGACGACGCAACGGCGGTCGCGCGACTCCGAGACGCAGGGGCCATCGTGCTCGGGAAGACCAACCTCCCCGACTTCGCCGGAGACGGAACTCGGACCGAGAGCTCGGTGGCGGGAGTCACGCTCAACCCCTACAACATCGACAGGGCACCGGGAGGATCGAGCGGCGGCACCGCCACGGCCGTGAACGCGAATTTCGCGGTGCTTGGATTGGGCACGGAAACGGGTGGGTCGATCCAGAACCCGGCGGCCGCGCAGGCGCTGGTGGGAATCAAGCCCACGTTCGGACTCGTTCCCCTCGATGGCGTCGTACCGATCAACGCCACCTACGTCGACGTGGTCGGGCCACTCTCGAGAACCGTGTATGACGCGGCGATCACGCTCGACGTGATCTCCGGGCCCAGCCCGGCGGATCTCGCCACCTACGGCGCCGTCCGTTTTCTCCCGGAGGACGGGTACGTGGCTCGACTGAGCGACTCCGCACTGCAGGGCAAACGCTTCGGTCTGATCGGGGTCGGCTGGCGGAACGAATGGCTTCCACTGGCTCCGAAAACCGAAGCGCTTTATCAACGGGCGATTTCAACGTTGATCGGCCAGGGCGCGGTGGTCGTGAACGATCCGTTTCTCGACTCCGAATTCGTTGAGATCTACGAAGACCAGCCCCGCGTCCCCTCCGTAGGCGCCCACGACTTGCTCGTCTACATGCAACGGCTTGGGGACCAAGCCCTGTTCCATAGCGTTGCGGAGTGGGAGGCGTTGACGGGGGAGGAATTCCCCGAAGAACAGCGACGTCGGTCGCCGGCCCGTCCAGGCGCGACGGAGGAGGGAGACGCCTACCAGGCCTGGCGGCGGGACATCCGCGAGCTCTTCAGAGCGGTCCTCGAGAGCTTCGACCTCGACGGGCTGTTCTTCCCTCAAGCGGGCGCACCGATTCGGGACCTGGTGGAGGATCCCGAACGTCCCGAATACAGCCCCAATAATCACCCCGAGCTGCCGAGCAACATCGTAAACGCTCTCGGTGTGCCGGTCGTCACGGTGCCGTTCGCCTACTATGACGACGGGACGCCGTTCGTGCTGGCCTTCATCGGTGACACCTGGTCCGAAGCGGATTTGTTGGCCTACGCCTACGACTTCGAGCAGGCCACCAAAGCGCGCGTGCCCCCCGCCCTGGTGACCGGCAGTACGCGATGATGCCGAGATAGATGGCTCCAGCACTCACTGTTTTTCGTGTTTCCGGACCTGAAGGGCCCCAGCGAGCCCCCCCCAAGCGTTCATCCGCAATCCATGGGGCTCAGAAGATGGTTTCCAAAAAGCGCGGGCCTGACAACATTTGTTTAGGGACATCGTTCTGGTGAGACGGAGCCCGGGGCGATGACGAGAAGCCGTATGATTGGCCACGCGAAGAGATGGGAACAGTAGGCTGATGCTAGACTCCGACGAGAGCACTGTCGTGTCTCAACCAAAAGAAGTCCCGACGGGACGGCCGCAGCCTCCCCCGGGGAAAGACGACGTTCCCTACGACGGGACCATCCGATTGGTGGGCCATCGCGTCCGGGAGGTCCAGGACGGCCTGGTTCAGGTCGAGGCACAGATCACCTGCGAAGGCCGCATGTTCAACGGCGCGGCATCGGGGCCCCTGGGCCCCCCTGATCGGCTCAGGGTTCCGGCGCTCGCTACCCTGAGAGCCCTCGACGCGTGTCTGCAGATCTTCTATCTGGGCGTTTCCGAGCCGAAGCTGGTTCTCGACAGCGTGGTCGAGGTATCCGTCGGCGATTTTCCCGTGGCGGTGGTGATGATAACGGCGTCGGAGAAGGCGTCTCCGACCCCCCTCGTCGCGGCGTGTCCCCTCGTCGGTATGTCCGACCTGGCCATCATTCTCGCGACCCTCCAGGCAACCACCCGGACCGTGAGCCATTGGCTGACCTGGGGTGATCGCTCCGAGGAGCAGGACCGTCCACAATGAGCCCCACTGACGACCAGATCGAGGACGGGGAGGTCATCGAGCGCGTCGAATTGCTCCTGGGCTCACTGACCGCCGTCGTATCGGCGCGGGTCATTCTCGATAAGGAAAAGGGGCCCCAAGTCCACATCATGGCGACCTCCGAGATGCCGGTGTCGGAGGTCTCCCGTGCGGTGATGTCTGCCCTCACGTGGGGACTCGGCTTCCAGGTGCCGTCGGACCACATCACCGTAGTACAGAGCCGGCTGTCGCGTGATGAGTTGCACGATCTCTTGGGGCCGGAGGCAGCCGATGGGTTAGCCGCCGCGGCCACGGCCGCGGCCGTGGAGGAGACTGCGTCGGACGACTCCGAGGAGCCCAAGGCCGCCGTTCCGGACACGGGACTCGTGGAGTTCAGCCTAGGCGGGTCGGGTGACGAGGTGCCTCCTGGCACGGGGTTCGAACAGCGGCGCCTCGAACTCCACGACTTCCAGCTGCACAAGAATCCCCAGGGCGGGTTCGCCGTCTCTGTACGATTGTCCGACAACGACCGTACCATGGGTGCCCAACGAGAGGCTGCCGGAACGGAGGAGGATTCGTTGGAGGTACCGGCGAATGCCGCTCTCGGAGTGATCGAGGAGTTTCTTCGAGCCGGGAGTGGCGACGGGCCCAACATCGTGCTCAGATTCCTGGCTGCGCGCCGGCTTCGCCATCCGCGCCATGACGTCGTGGTAGTGGTCGTAGAAGCGGTCGTCCGCGGCCGCCGGATCCCCATGACCGGCGCCGCGTCTGCCAGGGACGGCGTCGAACGGGCTTCGATTCTGGCCACGCTTCAAGCGACCAACGCGTTCGTCGCGGGCACGCTGACCGCGGCGGCCGCCGCCAACGGGGTCTCGGCCGAATAACCTCGGGCGCCCATTCCACGGGCGCGAATGAATCAGCGCTCCGCCCCGCTGCTCCTCCCTATTGATCGAGCGCGAACACCCAGACCACGCCCCCCTGCGGGACGAATTCGGTCGTTCCCCGAATCCCATCCAGGCGCCGACCCATCGAAGCGGCGTCCACGCCCCAGCCCGACTGAACCGCGACGTACTGCACCCCATCCACGGCGTAGGTCGACGGCACGCCGATGACTCCAGAATTTGTCCGCTGCTGCCATAGGACATCGCCGGTCAACGCGTCGAAGGCCCTGAAGTACCGATCGTTCGTGCCCCCCGCAAAGACGAGTCCGCCCCCGGTCGTGAGCACGGGGCCCCAATTCTGGGAGTCGAACTCCCTGGTCCACACACGCGCACCCGCGTTCAAGTCCCAGGCCTGCAGCTCACCGATGTGGTCCGCCCCTGGGGCAACCGTCATGCTCGTTTCCGCTCCTATGAACGAACGGCCGGCCTGGTATTCGATATCCTCTCCGACCGAGGTGCCGCAGAGGTTGTCGTTGGCCGGGATGTAGAGAAGCCCGGTGATGGGGTTGTAGGCCGCCGGAGGCCAGTCCTTGCCGCCCCAAAGCGAGGGGCAGAACTCGGCCGCCTTCCCGGTGCCGGGCTTGCGATCTTCATCGTACGTCGGCCGACCAGTGACCGGGTCGAGGCTCGTGAAGACGTTCTGGCGCACGAACGGCTGGGCGTCCACGAAGCGGATGGCCTCCGAATCACGCTCCAGAATCCACAGATACCCATTCCGGCCCGGATGGACGAGGCTCGGGATGGTCCGTCCGCCCCGCTCCACGTCGATGAGCAACGGCGTCGAAACCTCATCCCAATCCCATGACCCGTTCCAATGGTACTGGTGATGAGTCACGAGTTCGCCCGTGTCGACAGCGAGGGCGATAACCGAGTTGGTGTAGAGATTGTCCCCGGGCCGCTGGTCGCCGATCCACGGGCCAGGATTGCCCGTGCCCCAATACGTGAGTCCCAGGTCCGGATCGTAGTGGCCCGTGAGCCACACGGCGGCCCCTCCGGTACGCCACGAATCGCCCGGCCAGCTGTCGTTCCCGGGCTCGCCCGGTCCTGGCACCGTATAGGTCTTCCAGACCTCTTCCCCAGTCTCCGTATCGAGCGCCACGACGAAACCGCGGATGCCCAGCTCGCCGCCGGAGACTCCCACCATGACCTTCCCCCGCGCAGCCAGGGGCGCCAAGGTCATGTAGTACCCTGCGGAATTGTCCGCCACCGACCTGTCCCACACGACCTCTCCGGAGCGCGCGTCGAGCGCCACCACCCGCGCGTCCAGCGTGGCCATGAACACCTTGTCCCCGAACAGGGCCACGCCCCGGTTGGTGTCGTGAAACGCGATCCGATTGGGGCTCATGTCGTGCCGGTAGCGCCACAGCAGGTCACCGTTCCGAGCGTCGAGAGCGTACAGTTGATTGCCCGGAGTGGTGATGAACATCACCCCGTCATTGACGACGGGTGGGGATTCGTGGCCGCCCGTCGTGTTCGTCGAGAACGCCCACACAGGTGTGAGATCCTGAACGTTGGACGCGTCGATCTGATCGAGCGGGCTGTAACCCCACCCATTGTAGCTTCCACGATATGACAGCCAGTTCTCTGGCTCCGGACTCTCGAGTCGCTCATCGGTGACCGGTCGGTAGGACTGGCCGGCCAGGGTCGTGGGTGCCACTGCGACGGCGCCGAGCATCAGTGTGATCACCCCGACCACGACCATCCGACCCACTGCGGCAAGACCTGCGATCCGAGTCATGTATCGCTCCTCTGAAGTGGATGGCACGGGTAGCCAGCCCCGATCAGTCGGCCCTGGCCTCCTCAGCCGAACTGTGCCTGAACCTACGGGCGGACGGCCGAATGTTCCATGTGAACCGTGAAAGAAGATCGGCGGCGGCGCCAGCCAGAAGACACATCGAGATCACGAAAGGTGAGCCATAGCTAGGAGTTGGCGGAGAGTACTGGCGCGCCCGAAGAAAAGTGCAGATTCTGATCGTTCGGGGGGTCTCCCCGAGCCGTTGGCCCGGCCAAGGGCTGAAACGACGATGGCACGGTGACTGATTACGAACCGTCGCATGCCGGAGTACCACGCGGAAGGAGGGAATCATGATCTCATTGTTTAGGTGTTCCAAGCTTCTCACGTTCGCTGCGGTCCTTGGGGTCGCCTCCACCGTGGGGTGCACGACCCAGGACTCGGCGACGGGAGGGGACCTCAATGCCATGAACAGCATGCAGGAGGGCTCGATGGCGCACGCCGGGCAGGAGCTGTTCGGCCATTACTACCAGCCCGGGCCATTCCCACAGCCCCTGCCGGACGACGCCCACTCACACGACGGCTGGACCTGGGGGTCCCAAGCGGCGGTCTTCGCCGAGAGCCCAGACAAGATCTGGATCGCCACGCGGGGAGAGCTCCCCCTCCCGGACGGAGAAGATCCCTGGACACCCTACGCCCTCCTGAACGAGTCGCGGGGGAACGCCTCGCCCAACGACGACAACGGAAGTCGCGGGTATGAGCGGCGCTACCTGCACGTCATGATCGCCGTGAATTCAGAGGGCGAGCTGGTCGAATATTGGCCGCAGCATGACCAACTCTTCGACGTACGGGGCGGGCGCGGACCCCACAAGATCAAGATCAGCCCGTACGACCCGGAGAAGCATATCTGGGTCATCGACGACAACCTCCACCTGATCCACAAATTCACGTACGACGGTGAGTTGGTGCTCACGCACGGACAGCGGAGCGTTGCAGGACGCGGGCCGAACAACTTCTCGCGGCCCACGGACATCGCATGGCTCCCGGATGGGACGTACTTCATCAGTGATGGCTACGTCGGCACCCGTGTAGCGAAGTTCGACGCCGACGACAACTTCATCATGGACTGGGGGCAGGCTCCGGCCGATCCCGCCAATCCAGGTCCCAACGAATTCAACACCGTCCACGCCATCACGATCAGCCAGGACCGGTTGATCTACGTCTCGGACCGGGCTCACGCACGGATCCAGGTGTTCGACGAGAACGGGAATTTCCAGTTCATGTTCCCGACCGGCCCGCGCGGGGAGTCCCTCCCGTATGCGATCGAGATCCTAGAGGACCCGGACGGACAAGAGTTTCTTTGGGTCGCCGACGGCAGCTCGAACCGAATGCTGAAGTACGATCTCAGTGGGAATTACCTCTACGGCTGGGGCACTCCGGGCGACGATTACGGCCACTTCAACGGCCCGCACTCGATCACGACCGATCAGGACGGCAACCTTTACATTGCAGAAGTGTTCGCCGGCCGGGTGCAAAAGTTCGTTCCGCGCCCCGGTGCCGACCCTGCCAAGCTCGTCGGTCAGCAACTGCGTCAGGCATGGGACTGACGGCGTGGGACGCGCAATGAGTCTGACCTAAGTCACTCGGAGTCTCATTCTCCGCCAGAGACGGCCACCCCTGCTTCGGGGGTGGCCGTCTACTCCGTAACGAGCATTCTCAAAGACGCGCCAATGCAAATTTCTCGGTACTCCGTCGGCGGTTGGCTGCGCACGTTGTCGGTCGGCTTGTCGGTGGCGTTGTTGGTGGCGCTGACGGCTCCGTCGATTGCTCGAGCCCAGAGCTATGACGTCATCATCCGAAACGGGAGGGTGATCGACGGAACCGGCAACCCATGGTTCCGGGCCGACGTGGCCCTGCTCGGAGACCGCATCGCGGCCATCGGAGATCTCGCGTCGGCCACGGCGGGCCGTGAGATCGACGCCACGGGGCTGTACGTGACGCCCGGCTTCATCGATGCCCACTCTCACGCAGGGCCCGGCCTCGCGACCGCGGGACTCAGCCACGGAGAGCCGTTGCTGGCTCAGGGCCTCACCACCGTGGTGGTCAATCCGGACGGTGGGGGGCCCGTGGACCTGGCTCGTCAGAGGGACGCGCTCCTACGGGATGGATTGGGCGTGAATACCGCACAGTTGGTGCCCCATGGCTCGATTCGCCGGGCCGTCCTGGGAGCGGACGATCGTGCGCCTACCCCTGGGGAGATGGAGGAGATGCGCGGCTTGGTGCGGGCGGGGATGGAGGAGGGCGCGTACGGGCTGTCGTCGGGGACTTTCTACGTGCCCGGGAGCTTCTCGGACCCGGAGGAGATCGTCGAGTTGGCCAGGGTCGTGGCCACTTTCGGGGGGGCCTATACGAGTCACATTCGCGACGAATCCGACTACACCGTTGGGCTCGTGGCGTCCGTGGAAGAAGTGATCGACGTGGGCAGAAAGGCTGCGATCCCGGCGGTGGTCACCCATGTCAAGGCCTTGGGTCCGCGAGTCTGGGGGTTCGGAGGCGTGATCACCCAGAGAATCGAGGCGGCCAGGGAGGAGGGCGTCGAGGTCTACACGGATCAGTACCCCTACGTCGCGTCCTCCACGAGCCTCGCCGCGGCTCTTCTCCCCCGGTGGTCGCAGGCCGGCGGCACGGACTCTCTCATGGCGCGGTTCGACCGCCCCGACGTTCTGGCGGACATCCGCTCGGCCATGGTCGACAATCTGGCCAGGAGGGCTGGGGCGGACCGTATCCAGTTCCGGCGAGTCCGCTTCGACGAGTCGATCGAGGGGCGATTCCTGTCGGATATCGCGAGCGAGCGCGGTGAGGACCCGATCGACACGGCGATCGATCTTCTCCGGCGGGGAGGCGTCGGCATCATCTCCCACAACATGCTCCCAGAAAGATTCGCCAGTTCGCCGTGGAGGAGGGGATCGTCGAGCTCGCCTCTGCCATCCGGAGTATGACGGGACTCCCGGCGCAGGTCTTGCGCATCTCCGACCGGGGCATCCTGCGCCCGGGAGCCTACGCCGACGTCGCGGTCTTCGATCTGGCCCGCTTGAACGACCCCGCCACTTTCACCGAACCTCATCAACTCGCGGAGGGGATGATCGAGGTATTCGTGAACGGACAGGCCGCCGTATCCTCCGGGGAGATCACGGGCACGTTGGCGGGACGTGTGCTTCGGAAGCGCTAGCTCGCATCACGAGAAGAGGTCCGCATCCATTTCAAGATCCCCTTCCGTTCCCCAGGAGCGGAAAGTCCTCCAGTATCAATGCCACTGCCTCGTCGACCCACTCTCGCATTCTCACCGAGTTGGTGAGGGCAGGTCCTATGTCCCCTTGGGCCCATCCGAACCAGAGGTCCTCATTCGTCTCGGCATCGACGAAGTGTAAGACGAACGTACCCTGCTCGTATTGGACCACGTCCGTCCCCGGGCCGTACTCGGTGGCTGGATAACCAGACTCCGGGTTGGTTTCATAGACCTCGATGTGATCGGTCACCGAAAGGTGGTAGTGCACCAACAATTCCGGAGAAGACTCGTCGCGGCGAATCCCCCTGGTGGCCAACTCCCGTTCCATGGCCTCGAACAGTCGCTCCTCGAAGAAGGGATTGTTCTCGAGACGCAGGTCACCCCTCCGAGGTACCGCGGTCTCATCCCACCCAAACGTGCTGTAGACGCCAAAGTCCAAGCCCGGTCGATAATCGGCGCCGGCTGTCGTGGCGATCCCGCAGGCGGTGGTGCTCAACGCCACCCCCAGCGCCAGGAAGCACCAGTTCGCGATTCTCATCATTTCTCTATCCTCTCATTGATATTGGGCCCTCATCGCTACTGCCACCGCGGGGGAGGACGATCTCCCGTACGATTTCGTTAAAGACAAGAGCGGGCCTCTGGCACACCCTCTACTGGACCACCTCGAAGTTGAGCATCATCCCCATGTCCTCGTGCTCCAGATTGTGGCAATGAAGGAGAAAGAGACCGGGGTAATCGTCGAAGCGCACAGCCACATCCACACGTTCCCGCGGAAAGACGAGCACCGTGTCCTTGAGGCCGGTCTCCCAGGGCATCACTCGATTCCGTCCTCCGTCGCGTGACAACACCCGAAACTGGCCCGCGTGGATGTGAACCGGGTGCGGTAACTCGCTGTCGTTCACTAGCGACCACACCTCGGTCTGGCCGATGGGCACACGCTCGTCTACGCGCTCGATGTCGAACGTTCGGCCGTTGATCGTGTGGTTCATCATCATGCTGTTGAACCGAAAGGTCCGCCGAGGCGTGCTGGCGCTCAACTCCGGACGTGGGATCTCGGAGAGGCGGGCCGGCAGGGGTGGGTTGGATTCGGATGGAGAGTCCAGCACAACGAACTCGACGAAGTCCATCTCGGTGCCCTGCATGGTACCCCCCATCATCATCCCGCCGCCACGACCCTGAGTTGGTCCCCTACCCCGACCGCGTCCCATAGCCATACCCATGCCCATCATCATTCCGGGCACCTCGAAGCCGAAGGAGCGAAGCATGGTGCGCTCGCCCGGCTGACGTCCGGAAAAATCCACGAGCAGATCGGCGCGCTCGCCCGTGGCGAGCATCAGGCGCTGCAGACGAACAGGCACTTCGAGCAGCCCCCCGTCGGTCCCGATCAGCGTAAACCCGTCACCGTTGCTGAGCCCCAGGTCGAAGATGCGCGCGTTCGAAGCGTTCAGAATCCGCAACCGGTAACGGCCGCGCTTCACGCCCAACGTCGGATCGGCCACCCCGTTCCCGAAAGCGGTGTCTCCCAGGAAACCAAGCATCATGTCGGGCCCCATCGCCGGCTCGTACGCGAGCGAGGAAGAGCCGGCGAGTCGTTTGTCCTGAAGGATCAGCGGAATCTCGTACTCGCCCGAAGGCAGCCCACGAGCTGTCTCTTCTTCGTCCTCCACGATCAGCAACCCCGCCATCCCCATGTAGGTCTGCGGCGCTGTGAGCTCATGAGTGTGCGGGTGATACCAGTAGGTGCCCGCACGATCCCCCACCGTGAATTCGTAGGCGTACTTCGATGCTGGATCGACCGCCAGCCGCGGGTGGCCGTCGGCCTCCTGGGGCACGTTCAACCCGTGCCAGTGCAGGATGGTCTGCTCCGGAAGATCGTTCTGGAGGTCGATACGGGCGGTCCGCCCCCGGCGCAGTCGAATCGTGGGCGCGGGGAACGAGTCGTTCAGGGTCCAGACACTCGAACGTGCCGGACCGATGTCGGCCATCGATGGGCGGGCGGTCAGCGTCAGTCCCTCGCCCGAAACCGTCGCGATCCGCGGGAGAGCATGACGTTGCACCTGCTGCCTGCCGACCGCGTGAATGGCCGCGGATCCTCTCGCAGGCAGGGCAAGCCCCGGCACTCTACCGGGAAGGCCGAATCCCACACCGACACCGAGCATGCCAAGAAAGGTCCGTCGATTCATAGACCCAACTCCCTCCGTTCTAACCATACGCATCCCCCGGCTTACTCGCCTTAAGCCTATTAGGGGGCGAGCGATCGGTCTGTCCGGCAATCTCCGCAAGTGTGAGTGGGGAACGTAGTGCACGAAAAAAAGCGGCCTCCCGAGCACAAAGCCCGGGAGGCCGTTTGATTCCCGCTTTTCTTCGACTCTTCTCCTACTGGGGCGGGTGGGTCCGAACCACCAACCTCCCGGTCAAGCGTCTCGCGGGCTGATCGACGCTCTAGTTCGTGACGGTCACCGCGTCACACCCCTGGATCTCGGTGCCGTCCATGAGTACCCCGGTCACGCAAACTTCCGTGTCGCCTGACGAGAGACCGCTGCCCCGTGTCCGAAAGTGCGAGACGAGGTCTCTGAAGCCGTCGCGATTGACGTCCATCACGTGTCCACCGGTCCGATGAGCAGGGGGGGCACCGTTTGGCCCAAAGCCCAGCGTAGTCCGGTCCACGTCGTTCACGTTGAAGTCGGCACTACCTAGGATGGCAGAGGCAACGACGCCCCTGTTCCTCATGTTGATCGAGTTCGGACGCCTTCCGGGCCAGACGTCGATCTCAATCGACTCCCCCCCGGCTTTGCACTTTCCGCTAGTGCCAGCGGCGTAGATCTGCCCGATTTCGGTGGCGGACAGGGCACGGTCGAAGAGGTCCAATTCGTCGATTCTACCATCGAAGCCCCTGTTGTAGTTCGAAGGGGGCTTGCGGGCCGCATACCAATTGTTTCCGATTACGACCGATCCATCTCCGTACGAGACGCCAGCCGCGCCGGTGAACTTGGCCTGGAGAACGCCATCGAGGTAAAGCCTCGCTGTGTGCCTATCGTCGACCGTGAGGGCGACGTGCACCCACGTATCCATGGGAACGACTTCACCGACTAGATGGGGTGTACCGGCCTGACTCCCGAAGCCCACGTCCGCTACGATCCGGCCGTCCCCTCTCCATGCGATGTAGTAGGACATTCCCGTAGTAACGCGCTCATTATCGACGGCTTTTTGGACGAGCATACTTCCGAGGGCGTCGTAGGCTCTCTGGCCCTCCCCGAGCCTTTGAGCCCACAGGTCGACCGTGAATGAGGCCGGCCGAAGGTCAGGCGCATCGGGGACTTCGAGGAAGTTACCCGGCTGGTTCTCTACTCCCGCAAAACGGAACGCCTTCCCGACCATTCCGTTTTCGAAGGTCGTCGTGGGCACGGCCGAATCATCCGGCCAGCGGGGGTCGACGATCGGATTGGGATCCGGGTCCACGGTCTCGTCTATCGGGAGTGCTACATCGTCGTAGGTCTCCTCGCCGGGCCACCATGAGATCAAACCGGCACCGGGTACTACGCACCCTCCGTTGACCATGGCGATGGGCTGGGCCATGGACTTCTCGCTCGCGAAGAGTGCGAGGGTGACGGTGAGGGTGAGGCCGGCGAGAACTACCGGCAAAAGACGCTTCCTAAACATGCCTGCCTCCTGTGCTAGACGTACAAAGAGGGCGGAGGCACACACCTCTGTTTAAACGCTAAGACCGGGTTCTACGGGGCGCAACATTTCCTTTGCCCCGAAGTGAACAAGTGAAGTCCGTGCTGACAAACGTGCACACACCAAAACGGCCTCCCGAGCCGAAAGCTCGGAAAGCCGCTCGATTCCTACCTTTTTTTCCAACTGGGGTGGGTGGGTTTGCTGCCTAATACACCGGCGAACACTCGCTGCCAGTCACCTCCCCGCGAATCCACGCCGCAAGCGTCTGCCACTCCGGATCGACCCGGTTCTGCCACCGCCTCACGCCGTTGTGGGCATACGAACCGCCACCGTCCGGGTGCAGGGGCTTCAGCAGGAAGCGACTCCGCCCGGGATCGCCAGGCAGGATCAGTCTCTGGAGCACCTCGAATCCCTGTCGGGCTTCCGCCACCGTCAACACGCCACCGCTGGCGCTGACCGGGGCGAACCCCGCCGAGCCGCCTGTATGACACGACGTGCACGGGAGCTGCCCGTATCTCCCGACACTGAGCACGCCCGGGTGGACACAGGAGCGATAGTATTCGAAGTCGACGGCCACCCGCTCGTCGGGAGGCGTGAACTCCGCCGCCGGGAGGGCACGGATCCAATCGAGTATGACTTGATACTCGGGGTCCTGAGTGGAATCCCAGTGGTTGCCGCCCGTGTGAGGCAGCCCGCCCGCGACCTGCGCCAACGGCTTCAGTAGAAATCTGCTGGACTCTGGGTCCGAGGCATTGACCAGTTGGGTCACGACCTCGTAGTTGCGGCGAGACTGTTCCTCTGTCCAGGCCCCTCCATCCGGTGTTTCGGTCGGCTCCTCGAGGGAGAAACGAACGCTCGTTTGCCACACGTGGCACATGACACATGCGGCGTTGCCGTCAGTGGACCCCGGGTAGCCGCGAGGCCTCAGGAACAGTGGCTCGATGTTCTGCCGATAGAAGTCGAACGGAACTTGAAGCGTCGCACCGTCGGTGGCCGGCTCCGTGGACGCTTGTAGCGGCTCGGCCAACCCCCAGCCCTCCGAGGTCGGGCCGAGACCAACAAGAATGCCGACGCCAGCAATCAGGGAGAAGCCGGCCACCCATCCCCCCAAACCACGCCCTCTAGTCTTCGGGTTCATGCTTGTCACCGCCTCAGTCGTGGGTCTCCACACGGTCCAGCGGAAGGACCGCCGTGTCAACGCGCTTGGGTCCGGCACCTACGGTCATTCTCGCCACCACTTCGAGCTTCTCGAGGTCGACGACCACCGTATAGTCAGCGCCCGAGACGGCCACGTACATGTACCGACTGTCCGGTGTCGGCGTCATCCAGTTCGCCGCGGGTCCCACCTCGACCGCGCCAATGTACTCGAAATCGGGCAGAGACCAACCGTAGATTCGGCTATCCAACCGGCTCGACGCCCAGACTGCGGAGCGATCTGGCAGCACTTCCAAGCCATGCATCGGAGCGCCCTGGTTGGCTTCGGCGCTCTGCTTCCACGCTGGCAGACGCGGCGGGTAGATGATTTGCTCCGTCTCTCCAGTCTCCCAGTCAACCACCCAGAATCCATTGACCGCGGCGCCTTGCGCCAGAATCTTGTCCGTCGACCCGTCCTCCGCCGCAAGGAACATCATTGGCCGGACGCGGTGGATCACACCTCTGGCATCGGGTAGCGAGATTTCCCTCACCACTTCATCGGTGCTGGCGTCGATGACCTGAATAGACCCCTCGTCCCGGCCGTTCAAACCGGCAACCACCCACTTCCCATCGGGGCTCACATAGACGTTGTGAATCCCGGTCGCCACCGGGATGCTTCCAAGCTTCTCGTGGGTGTCTAGATCGAATACATCGACAAAGGGAGCCCTGGCGATCCCCACGTAGATCTTACGGTTGTACTTGTTGTAGGCGGCCTTGTTCGGACGATTCGTGAGCGGGAGCTGCTCGACCAAGTCCAATGTGACCGTATCGAAGACGTCGAGCGTGTGTTCTTCTTCGTTCGCACAGTAATAGTAGGTCCCATCGGGATGGGCGAAGATATTGTGGGCCCGCGGACAGCCCTCTATGTACCCGACGACCTCGTTCAAAGCCGGATCGATGACGGCGTGTACGTTTCCGGCATTGTTGCTCTGCAGGATTCGTATCACGACCCCCTCGTAGGAGTCGAGCTGTTCCACCTTTTGAGCGGCGAGCGGCGATCCCGCCAACATCAGCCCCGCCAAAATCGGAAACATTATGGTCGCTCGCGTGCTATGCATCGTCACCCCCGGCTCGGGAAGTCTGTGTGCTGCCGCTTCTCTGTACACACGGTAGATGTCAACGCTCCGCATGGCAAGCGAGCGGCTGGGTGCCTAAGACCCAGGGAGCAGGTCGAGTCGAGCTCCATATGAGACCCCTTCAACGGAGGCCAGGTTGATGAAGCGCCTACTGTTCCTCCCTTTCACGGCAGCTCTTCTGCCGTCCGCCCTGTGCGCCCAATCCGCTGACGCAGATATCGAGCGGACGCTGCTCGCCGCGCCCGCGTCATTGCGTGCCGAGGCGACGATCCTCGAGCTCCGGTCTGACGGCAGCACGGCGGTGCTCCGCGGGGGCAGCAACGGCCTGATCTGCTGGGACAATGAAGGCCGTCCCGGTCAAATGGCCCCCTTCGACGTCCAGTGCACCGTCGAGGCCAATCGTCCGCGATTGGAGCAGAACCATGCTTTCGAGAGCGCTGGAGGAACAGTGGCTGAAGTCCTGGCTCGCTTCGAGCGGGCCGAGGCGGACGGAACTCGCGCCTTGTCTGTATGGGGAAGCATCTACTACCACGTTTATGGGGACTCCGCCCAGGATTACCGTAACCACACCATAGTGGCCGTGCCTTACGCCACCCGAGACCTGGGCTTCCCGATCGCTCGCGGTCCGGCCATGCTTTGGCTCATGGAGGCCGGTGCGTCCGGCGCGCATCTCATGGTTTCGGGACGATGAGAAGCCCCGCGTTTTGGTTCCATACGGGACGCTACCGGGTGTGAATGGAACCGAAGTGGAACCAATTCGGGTTGGTTCGGGCAGGTTACCACTGAGGTAGTTTTGGGCCTCAGGGAGCCGCGCAGTTGGCTCGCTTTGGATCGCCTTGTTCGATGGGTTTGGACTGACCTGAACTTCGAATGATCCCCGCCCTAGACGCACCGCATGGTCACAATACCGAGCCCATTGAGAAAGGAGGCGGGGCCATTCGGCCCCGCCTCCCCCCCTTCGCCCTTCGGCATCAACCTTGCTGAGGGCGGTCGTCTGAAGGCGACTACCTCTTGCCTTCGCTCATGATTAGGAAGTTGGCGCTCTGGTAAATCTGAACATCACTCTCGGGGTCAGCAAAAACACCCAACATGGCATACTCGTCGTCACAAGTGAGGCCGGTCTCACCAAAGAGGAAGTGGAACACCATATCGAGATCCCCGTCGTCGTTCACGTCCACCTCATGGCGTCGAGCCGCTCCCTCATTGTTCCCATCTCGGTGTATCTCCTTTGCCATAAGGTGGTTAAGGTTAGCTCCACCCTCTATGGGAGGACCGAACCGAACGTTACTCGCATCTATGTCCGTCGCGTCAAACACCCCACCCACAGTAGTCGACAGGACGGCGATAGAGATCACCCCTCTGTCGTTACTGCAATTGATCGGGCTCACATTGTGAGGCGCGAGAACATCGCCGGCCTTGACGACCATCGGATTCGCCCAAACGTAGAAACTTCCTCCCTCTTCCTCTTCCTCCCATCCACGGCCCCTGTCACCGAAGTACGATGCAGCGGCAGCAAGCGGCTGCGGGGCAAACACCTGACCAACGCCGTCCACGATTCGGCGCGCGAATCTCATGAGTCCGTTCCCCGTCGCGAGCGCGACTGGCGGGGGTACAAAGCCGGTGCAATCCAGGGAAGCGGGCGCAGCAATGTTTTTCTGGGGCATGACATTTTCTGTGCTTTCCTCGAATTTGAAGATCTGAAGCAGATCGTCGTCATCCTCCACGCCGGCCGGAAGGCATAGGCCGCGCAACAACGGTGTGTTTGCCACCACTGCTGTGTCCTCGGCGGCATCCTCGACCTCGATGGAAATGCATTGTCCAACCTGCGATATGAGGAACTGGTGACACCCGCTCGCTCCAGGGTCTATTAGCTCGAGGGTGATCCGAACGTCATCCACCCCGTCAAAGGCACCGGGGGGGACCTCGACGGCTAACACCGTCTTACCACTGACCTGATGCTGGGCAGTACCGCCGGCTGCAACGTTGATCTCGGTTACCGTCCTCACGGGCACGAAACGAATGTCATCGATGCCTATGAAATCTAGGAAGTCGCCTGCGGCATCGTCGAATGTCTGCTCGACCGTTACGATCTCGATAAATTTGCCGGGGTCGGTGAAGCCAAAAAAGCCGACGCCACCCGTTGCAGCACCCGTCACGGGCACGGTCTGCTCTGAGCCGTCCGCGAAGACGATCTCTACGCTCGTATTCCCAACGGTACCGACACCCGTAAAGTACGCGCCCCAGGCCTCAATCGGTTCGTCGGGCGTAAAGGTGACCGAGGCCGTACCAGAGCCTCCCGGGTCATCCGACGCCATGCGAAGATGTCGTGCTCCTCCATCGGTGGTGTTGTAGCCCCGGATCTGCGGATCAGCTGTCTCGCCCCTGATCCCCGAAAGCCCGCCGGTTACGCCGCTAAACGTCACCGTCATCTCGGTGAGGATCTTGCTAGTGAAGATTTCTTCTGCGAAACCCTCGAAGTCCTCGATTACAAGAGGTCCGATGGCCGACGCCGCAGCATCGAAATTCGCAGCGGCCGCATCCGAGTTATCGCGGTCGTCACCTGGTCCTGCACCCACGTCGATACCTGAAAACCCGGTGACAACAAGGGCCGTGCTGGATACGCCAAACGTCTCCGGAAGCCCAGTCGGCGCTGGACTGTCGCAGGCAAAGATCAGCACCACGACCCCGCTGAGCGCGGTTGCGAGGAGTCCCCTTTTAGAGGAGGGTCTCAGGACGAAGGTCGATGGTTCTTTCATGCTTTTCATTCGGTGCCTCCAGTTAACGAGCGGATGGTGACGAGGCGATCACCAAGGTCTGTTTCATGTGTGGCCAAGAGTTCTTGTGCTGTCCTGAGTCACTAGGGAGGCACCGAAGCCGGGCCTCCATCTCCGCGGGTACGGGCCACGAGCGCGAGCCCGTCAAGGTCTGGGTAGGTCACCCGCCCGTCCCCATAATCTCGACGAAGCGCGGATGGGTTCGGAGTTCTCGCCACCACCAAGCGGTGCCCGCTGTGTGAGCAAAATCATGGTCCGGGTTCGCGGCTACATAGCGTCTCAGGAGGTCGATCGCCTCGCCGTTATCCCCCAAAAGCGAACGCATGTACGCTTCGATGTGGAGCAGTTCCTGAGTCGGGTCGATTTCGGGATTGCCCCGGGCACGCGCCCGAAGGAGCATGCTGCGCGCGCTGTCGGGCAGGCCGGCCCGGGCTAGCGTTCCGCCAAGGTCCATTCGCGCCGCCGCCGGGAGATACGCCTGTCGAGGGTTCGGTGTCAGCGAGTCCAGTTTCGCCAATAACCGCCACGCCTCGTCCACATCGGGCGGCACAGCCGGCGTGGCCATTAGCGTGAGCTGGCATGCCACGAATCGTGCCTGCTCGACCCAGCGTCGTGCTCCTTCGGTACACCATCGCCGAGCCTGAGAAAACTGCTCCAGGTCGATCGAACCCCAGAAAAGCCGGCTAACGATGGCATCGGCGTCGGAGAGGTAGGCATCCTCTTCGTAGGCGCGACGTGCGGCCAGCAATGCGGCGGGCACATCGTCCACGGCGTAGTAGAGGGAACTGAGGGTAATCTGTGCACGCGTAAGAGTCGGGTCCGCCTGCACCGCCGCCTCGAGATCCTGGCGGGCGCCGTTCAGCAGGCCTTCCCACTCAGCCGGATCCGGCGTTACTCGGCGGCCCCAGAACCGGTACCGCAAGTGACCTCGCAGATTGAGCGCTTCGGGATCGTTCGCCGAAGCCTCGAAGGCCCGCTCAGCGTGTCCGAGACCAGCCTCGATCCAGGGAACCACTTCGAGGTCGCGGTACATCCGGGCTCCGTCGTAAGCAACCCAACCGCGCAAGACCGTGGGCTCTTGCCAGTTGGGATCCACCTGCTCAGCGAGTTCCAGCAATGAGTCAGCCTGTAGTAACATCGGCACCGCTGCCTCCGAACCGCTCTCTTGAAAGCGCGCAGCGGCATCTTTGCGCAACCGTTCGGCCCGTTGCACGAAGAGCCACGCCTCGTCGACGCTGGCCCTGGCCCGTTGCTGTCGAACTTGGATCTCCTCTCCCAACCGCTGGCGCAGCAGCCGCGAAACCTCCCCTGTCACGGAATCCACCGCAGCAAGGGATTGGCCGACTGACATGAAAAGGCTGGCGCGGTCGAAGACGGCTCCTGAGGGGCCGTCGACGAGGCGGAGCGTAACGCGGAGCTGGTCGCCGTCCGGTTCCACTGAGCCATCGATCACGCTCCCCACTTCGAGGGCCCGAGCGATGCTGTCGAGGGAGGCGTCGGCTTCTCGGAACGGGGCCACACCATTGAGGGAGATGACATCGAGGGCTCGCACTTGACTGAGCCGGCGGATGATACCCTCGGTCAAGCCGTCGGCGACGTACTGGAACTCTTGATTCGGGCTGAGATCCTCCAGGTAGAGCACGGCGACCCGGTTCAGCGGTGGACCCCCGTCCACGGGAGCCACAGGCGCAGCTGCACGATAGGCCACCGAGGCGGACACCAGGGCCAGGGTCGCCACACCGACCAGGAGCCACTTCTCGATCAGCGGGACCGTTTGCGCTCCCTTCTCGCCATGGAACCAGGCGACCACGAGGACTCCGGGAGCCAACGTCACAACGAGCGTCAGTGCCAACTGATAGAACAATTGGGGCAGAATCTGATTCCCGATCAACTGATCGAGAACCTCCAGCACGATCCAGGAGCCCGCACCGTACGCCGCCGCGAGCTGGGGGACCCGGCGAGTCCGGAGACTCGGCGGCGTCAGAGAGGTTCGCGTGACCCCCGCCCTCCGCGCCTGCGTCAACACCGACATCCGCGGCATCATGCCGGTGCCCGTCTGGAGCGCCTTCAGCGCCTCGCCGAAGTCACCTGCCGTGCGGAAGCGGTCGGCCGGCGCCTTGGCGAGGGCACACATGATGATGTCCTCGAACTCCGGCGAGATCGTCTCGCGGATGATCGACGGGCTCGGCACGTGATCGGCTATGTGACGCGCAATCACCGCCGCGCTGGGCCCTGTAAACGGGGGCGTGCCCGCGACCATTTCGTACAGCACACACCCGAGAGCATAGATATCGCTACGGCCGTCCAGGTCGCCCTCGGCGGCGGCCTGCTCGGGACTCATGTACAGGGGTGTCCCCACCGCCATCCCGGTCTGCGTGAGCTGGTTCCCGCCCGCGGCCTCGACGGCGCGAGCGATCCCGAAGTCCATGACGACGGCGTGCCCGCCGGTCAGCATGATGTTGTCTGGTTTGATATCTCGATGCACGAGGCCGTGCGCGTGCGCGTAGCTCAACGCATCGGCAACCTCACGCGCGATCTGCTGCGCATCGTCCAGCGGGAGCATGTGCTCGCGCTTCATGCGATCACCCAGCGACTCCCCCTCGACAAACGGCATCGTGTAGTACAGTAGACCGTCCACCTCACCGGAGTCGTATAACGGGAGAATGTGCGGGTGGCTCAGCTTGGCTGCGATCTGGATCTCGCGCAGAAAACGTTCGGCGCCGAGCGAAATCGCCAGCTCGGGGCGGAAGACCTTTAGGGCCACCTCGCGGTCGTGTTTCACGTCGCGGGCGAGGAATACGATCGCCATCCCGCCCTTGCCGAGCTCGCGCTCGAGCTCGTAGCGATCTGCGAGTGGCGCCTTCAGGCGCTCGAAGAGGTCGGAGGCGTCCGTCACTGTGTACTAGGGCCGAATATTCGAGACTGCTAAGGGGACCGAACACCCCCCACCGTACGCCGTAGCGAGCTGCGGTGCCCGGCCGATCTGAAGATCCGAGATGGAGCGCTCGATGAATTCCATTTACGCACCCTAAGGTGGCGAATGTCCAACCTGGGAGGCACCAGAAACTGAGCAGAAAATAGTAAGGTGCGGTGCCAAATAGCGAAACAGGTAAAATACCGAAAGGAGAAACACCTGTAGTCTCGAGACTTGGAGCCGGTAAGATGGGTGGCCTCGTGGAACTGAATCGAGCCGAGGGGATCGTCGCAGAGCAGACCGTCGATGACACAGACATGGAAGTGGAAGTGAGCGTTCAGGGACGAAACGGCCTCCCGAGCCCAAGACCCGGAAAGCCGCTTGATTCCTACCTCTTCTTCCAACTGGGGCGGGTGGGTTCGAACCACCAACCTCCTGGTTAACAGCCAGGCGCTCTGCCGGTTGAGCTACGCCCCATCATCCGTCGCGGATTCCCTCGACGGCAATACGAGTCCGAAGGATCGATCCTACCGATGAGCAACGCCGGGAAGGAATCCTACGGGGTGGTCCCCACGGAGGGAAGCCGGACCATCACGATAATTTCGGAACCTACATTAATTACATACACCTAAGAATGGAAGCAAGGCCAAGCCAGGCCTGACCTCTCAGCCGCCCCACACGGCCAGCGTAGAGGACGGTGGACACCCACCGAACCTCCCCGCAGGCCGTGGGAAAAACCCCTACGAACACGCCAACGGTACCCCTACAGACCCAAGTGAAATTTGGTGCAATCTTCGTCTAAGGCGTATGAAGTCGTCGGTGACGGCTTCTGGGGAGGGGCCCCCGCCATCGTCCGATAACGCTCGGGCAAAGGAGTCCACCATGAAAGACAGATTATCGACTGGATTAGTGTTTGGAGGGCTGTTCGCGCTGGTCCTGGGGTTGCCAACGGGAACCCTGGCTCAAGGCCTCACCGTCTCCGGCTACGCCGACTTTGAGGCAGTTCTCAACAACGTCGACAGCGACGATAGAGAATTCTTCTTCGACAACCACCACTTCAACCTGATCATGGTCGGCTCCATCGTGGAGGACATGTTCGCGGCGTTCGAGATCGAGTACGAACACGCCGGTGAAGAGATCGCGATGGAATACGGCTACTTCGGATACACGGGGTTCGACAACGTTCGGATTCTGGCGGGGAAGTTCATCGTCCCGTTCGGACGCTTCAACAAGGACCTCCATCCGACCACCATCAACAAGGTTCCGGGTCGACCTCATGGGTTCAGGGATATCCTTCCGCAGACCTATAATGATGTGGGCCTCTGGCTGAGCGGAGCAGCGGCTCTAGGCGATGACAATCGCTTCGTCTGGGATGCCTACACGGTCAATGGCCTTCTCGGTGACGAGGGCGACGGCATCCGTAGCCTGCGTGACAACGACCGCGATAGGGCGACCTTCGGCCGTGACGATAACAAGGCCGTCGGCGCACGCTTCGGCGTGGAGTTTCCCTACACCGGGTTCGACGTCGGGACGTCCGTCTACACGGGCAAGTATGCCGAATCCGCGACCATGGAGAGCCTGAGGCTCACGCTCTACGGTGTGGACGCCAGCTATCAGACCAACGGCTTCACGCTGAGGGGCGAGGTCGTTCACGCCAGACAGCAGATCACCGGAAAGGACCTCAAGAAGACCGGTGGCTATGTCCAGGCATCCTATCTGCTGGACTCGCAGCTCGAGCCTGTCGTGCGCTGGAGCGCCCGCAACATGCCGGGAGGTGTGCAGGATGATCTCGGGCGTATCGCGTTCGGGGCGAGCTACTACGTGACGCCGGCTGCCGCGATCAGGGCCGCGTTCATCATCAACTCGGAGGAAACCGGCTTCGAGCAGGACAACAACGGCCTGATTCTCCAATTCAACGTAATCCTCTAGGGGACCGGAAGGAGGCAATCATGTATCGCAATGTCATCTTGGGTGTGAAAGCCCTGGCACTGCTGACAGTGACGGCGATGGCCCTCGCTTCGCCCCTCGAGGCACAGCGCTCTGGCGCTGATATCTGGGGAGCCAACTGTGGCCGCTGCCATCTGATTCAACCGACCAATCGTTACGACGCCAAGGCCTGGGAGGACATCGGCCTGCACATGGCGATCAGCGCGCGGCTGACGTCCGACGAGGCGACGGCGGTCATCGACTTCTTGAAGATCGGAGCACGGCGGGTGGCCTCGGCCGAAGCGCTCGAACGGGCCGAAATGGTTCGGATCGCGAGCCTGATCACTGTTGCCCCGGCGGAGAAGGATCCGGGAGCAACCTTCAAGAGCCAGTGCGCCGCGTGCCACGGTAACGAGGGTGAGGGAGACGGGATCGCGTCGGTGGCATACAATCCAAGGCCCACCGACTTCACTGACACCGAGTTCGCTGTGACTCGGACCGTGGCTCAGGTCGCGGCAGCGATTACGGACGGACTCAACGCGATGCCGCCGTTCTCCTCGGTGCTCACTCCTGAGGAGATCAGCGAGCTGGCGGGTTACCTGATGGAGTTGAGCAGAACACCGGCAGGTTGACAATAAACCCTCACTAAAAGGGTCTCACTCATAGCACGGGGCCCTCCGTGAAGGCCGAGCGTCGCAATCCGGCGCGCTCGGACGACACGGAGGGCCCCGAGTTCGTCCTACGGAGTGGGCGGGCCTTCCCCTAGCGGTGGGAACACGCCGGGCTGCAGCGAACCGATAAACGCTACCAGATCCCACATCTCCCCCTCGGTGAAGACGACGCCCCAGGGCGGCATCGAGGTATGTCGTCCCTGGCCACCCTCCCGGATCCTATCGAAGAGGGCTCCCCAATCACCACTCGAGATCAGCTCATCCTGTGTGAAATCGGCCGGGGGCGCCGCTACCAGGAACGCGGCCGCCGGCCCATCACCCCGCCCTTCCACGCCATGGCATCCCTGACAACGCGTCTCGTACAGCGCGCCGCCGGCAATAGCACTTCCGGGGATGACCCATGGGAATATCAAGGCCGGTATGTAGGACAACGCGTCGGAGAACTTTTCGGGCTTCAAGATCGACGCGACGTACCGCATGTGCGGATGAGTGTCATCCTGGCCGAGAAAAGCCATTCTGAACCGTGTCTGGAAATCGTCCGCATCCAGGGAAGGGTATTCACCGATCAAGAAATTCGGTGGTGCGGTCACCGCACCCGCGGTCACGACAGGACCATCACCCCGTCCTGCTGAACCGTGGCAGGTCCAGCAAACCGTCTCAAAGACTTCTTTCCCACTCCTTTCGCCGGCGTCGAGGGACAATGTGCCGACAGCTTGCTCGCCCGATCGGATCTCCGGACCCCCCGCAACCGTGCCTGGGGTCTCACCGCCGCATCCGATGACGAGTGACAGAGTGAGCACCAATCCGCCTCGCTTACGCATGGGAACCTCCAGAATTTGTCAAATGGGGCGTTACCAGATCTCCCCAATGGAATGTGGTCGACTGGCGTGCGCTCGTCCGTCGGAGATCGGCTGACCCGGCGGTGGGGGGTTTCCCTGACGGCTTGTTCAGTCCCCGGGCACGCTGCTCAAGTGCGGGCTCCGCAGATCCCCCATCTCGATGGGCAGCGCGATCCGAACGAGCACGGTGAGGATGAAGAGCCCCATGGCCCAGATCCCGGCCGTGACCCAGAGCTCCACCCAGGTGGGAGAGTATTCCACGATCTCGCCGAGCGGCGAGGGTACGAAGCCGGGGACCAGAAGGCCCATGCCCTTCTCGATCCAGATGGCGATGAACAACGTCAGGCACGCACCCAGCAGCCACCCTCGCTTCTGCCGAAGCGGATGGATGGTCATGACCACGGTCGCCCCCACATTCAGTACGATCGCCGTTCGAATCCAGGGCACGAGTGCGTTGAACCCGTCCAGACCGAAGAACAGGTAGTGCGCACTCTGACCCTCGTACGTGGGGAAGTAGAACTCGCTGAAGATCTCCGATCCCAGCATGACGAGATTGATCTGAGCCGCCACCGTCGTGATCATCGCAAGCTTTGAGAGGGGTCCCCTGCCGATCCTGTACTCCGTTTCGTGGTGGATGAACCACAGAAGCATGATCATGAAGGCGGGCCCGGCGGTGAAGGCGGTAGCGAGGAAGCGCGGCCCGAGGAGCGCACTGTTCCAGAATGGCCGAGCCGGAAGGCCGGCCATCAGGAAGGCCGTCACCATGTGGAGGCTCACCGCCCAGAAGACCGAGAAGTAGACCCACGGGATGTACTTCGATGCATCCGGCTTCCGACCCGTGTAGTGGCTGTACAGGATGTAGAACGGAATGAACAGGTTAAGGAGCAGGTAAACCCAGAGTACAACCACATCCCACGCGAGCATCGAGCGAGGCCAATTCAGGATCCCGATCACCGGGACCAGATGCCAGGAGGAGAAGGGATTCCCCAGGTCCACCGTCACGAACGCGAGGCACATGATGAGGGCGGCGACGGCGACGCCCTCGGCAATGAGGACGGCTCGCTGGAAATCGATGTCTTTGATGACGTAGGCGGGAAGCACCAACATGACGGCGGCGGCGGCCATCCCAACCAGGAAGTTGAAGTTCGAGATGTACAGCCCCCAACTCACATGGTCGTTCATGCCCGTGACCACGAGGCCGTCGCGGAGCTGGACCCAGTAGGCGTAGGCACCGACGAGCATCACCAAGGTGAGCGCACCCATCCAGACCTGATACCGCCGACCACCGGAGGTGGCGGAGTTCAGTGCGCTGAGCAGGAAGGGCTTGAGGTGCATTCCGGTTTCCTCGTCAATCCATGAAGTACCAGAAGCGGGGCTCGGTCCCCAGCTCTTCCTTGAGCCGGAAGATCCGCTTGTTCGCGAGGATCCACCTGATATCGGAGTCCGGATCCAGGAGGTTACCGAACACGCGCGCACCCGTCGGGCACGCTTCCGCGCATGCCGGCAAACGTCCCTCCCTCGTCCGCTGGATGCAGAACGTGCATTTCTCGACCACGCCCACTTTTCGTTCGCGGTTCCCCAGATAGTGCTGCCGGGGATTGACCTCTTCAGCCGGAACCTCGGGCTCGGCCCAGTTGTAGCGGCGGGCCCAGTAGGGGCACGCAGCCATGCAATAGCGGCAACCGATGCACCAGTCGTAGTCCACGACCACGATCCCGTCGGGCTCCTGCCAGGTCGCCTGAACCGGGCACACGAGCACACACGGCGGATTCGCGCACTGGAAGCACTGGGTGCCCATGTAGAAGTGACCCTCGGCCGGGACCTCGTGCCCGTAGGTGGCGTCTGCGTTCTCTAGATCGTTGATGGAGGCGCCATTCTCCATCTCGAAAATCCGGATGTACTGTGTGTCGGTCGCGCGGTCGAGGTTGTTCTCCTCGATACACGCCTGCACGCAGTTCCTGTAGCCTTTGCACTTGGAGATGTTGAAGGCGTATCCAAAAACGACGTCGGGAAGGGCGTCGGAAGCTCGGATGCTCACGTCCACGCCGTGCCTCAGCTGAGCCAGGCGCTCCAGCCGCCGAATGGTCTCGTCCTTCTCCTCGTCGCTCATGAGGCGGAAGTTGCCCTTGAAGTACTCCTCCCACTCGAGAAGCTTCGCTTCCCTCCCCTCCTCCGAGGCCAAGCTCGCCGGGGAGCACGCCGCTGCTGCCTGCGTGCCCGCCGCCACGGCTCCAAACAGCATCTTCATCGCCTGGCGGCGCTCCATGGGCTTCTCGAACAGTGTATTCCCGGAAGGGGCGACCTCGGCGTCCCGCGGCTCCCCGCCCGCAGCTCCTCCGCCTCCTCCGCCGCCGCCGCACCCGCAGGACCCCGAGCCACAACCGCTCGACCCCGGTTCACCGCCCAGTGTCGCGGGATCCGGCATGAGGCGCTCGAGCTCACTCCTGGCCGCATGCCCGCCCGCATAGCGAAGGACGTCCTCGAAGGTCAGCTCGCGCCGGGGCACGGCAGCAGCACCCTCCGTCGCTGCATTATTCACGACTGCCCTCCAACGCTCCCGGAAGCGACGGCCCCGGATACGGAGTGCGAAGTTCGGTCGCCGGCTCATGAGGATTGTGGCAGTCGGTACACCCCATGACGACCCGACGCCCCCGCCACCCGACCAGACGCTTGCCGTGTGCTCCTTGCGCCCAGGAATCGACCTGGGAGAAGTGGCATTGGGCACAGAGCAGGTGAGCCTGATCCATCGCCACCGTGTCTCCCCGCTCGGGGGCGAGGGTCGCCACGTTGTCGTAGGCGTGGCACGTCGTGCACTGGGCTCCGCTCTCGGCCGGATGGACCGGCTGAATGTTCTGATGAACGGCCTCTCCGTCGCGCGCTCCTCCATCGAGGACGAGTTCCGTCCCCTGATGGCATGAAGCGCAGGGATACTGCGTGAGATCCGGCTCACGCATGCGAAGCGCGAGGCGGAAGTCTTCATTCCCGATCCGAGTCGAGAGATGGACGGCTCCGCTCGGCGTGCGACGTGCCACGTAGAACGGCCGGCCACCGGGCCCGGCACGCCCCTCCACCAGCTCGACCGGGATGGACAACAGCCCCGCGGGGACCGTGTCCTCCGTCTCGAAACTCGCTGCGGGTCCGCCGCCGGAGCCGGGCGTGTCGTCTCCGCAAGCGGCCACCAGGGTCAGAGCCGCGAGAGCTAGGGTCCTGCCCCTGAGCACTGCCCTGCCGTCGAGCGCGGTCACACCGTTGAGCCTCATCAGCGTACATCCCCCTCACCGTCATCCTCCGGGGCGAACAGATGACACTGCATGCAGTTCGCCCGCTCGGGATGGTCGGTCCTGATCTCCCTCACTGCGCCGGGGCCGGAGTGGCAAGCGAGGCAATTGCTTCGAAGCTGCGCGTCGTGCGGGATCCACGGGGGGCTCTCCGGCATGGCTCGCCGTCCCACGCCGGGCCATTCGGTGGACACCCAGTCGTGCGCCACGAACATCGGAGCCGCCGCATCCGGATCCACGTGACACTGCCGGCACGATTCGACGGTTCCTGCTGCGGGCAGCGGTATTCCGACAAGCGTGTCCGCCACGGCATGACACTGCAGGCACGACCCGAACTCGGGGTGCGGCGCGACCGGTGCGTAGGTCCCGAAGCGGGCCACATATCCCCCCCTCAAATGACAGACGTTACAGCGATTGGTCCGGAACTCCTCGTCCGTCAGGCCGTGGGAAACCCGCGGAGGAGCACCGGGATACGCCCTGATCCTCCGGTACATCTCCAGCGTCCGGGCATGCGCTGCGCTGTCACCGAGCGCAGCGGGGGCGACGCCGAGCTCGGTCGAGCTCAGCCGGAATACACCGGATTCGAAGGTCATCGGCTGCTCGGCCACATCCAGCCTCAGGGGCGGCGGATGTTCCGGCTCTCTGGCCTCCCTCGTGAGCAGGCTTCCGATCATCAGGACGAGCGCAACCATGAGGGTCGTCGCAGCACCGATCCCGATGACTCGGGCCGGAGGCCCGTGGTGCAAGGCGTCACTGAAATGGTGGTCCAGCAACTCGCCGAAGCGCCCTTCATCGGGCTTCATGACCGGATCCGCTCCACACGTACAGCACACTTCTTGTAGTCCGGCTGTGCGGATATCGGGCAATAGGCGTCGAGGGTCAACTCGTTGATCAGGATCGAGTCATCGAAGAAGGGCACGAACACCTTCCCTCGGGGCGGCCGGCCTCGATAGTCGATCCGGGCCTGAAGCTCCACGGAGCCCCTCCGACTCACCAGTCGGGCGGTCTCGCCGTCCCTGATCCCCAACGCCTCGGCATCGGCCGGGTGGACTTCGACGTACGCATGTGGAACGGCCTGATGAAGCGTGGGAATCCGGCGAGTCATCGACCCCGTGTGCCAATGCTCGAGCACCCGTCCGGTATCCAGCCAGAAGGGATACTCTTCGTCGGGCCACTCGGGAGGGGCCTCGTAGGGACGGAGCCAAATCCATGCCCGATGATCGGGCTTTCCGTAGAAGTCGAACGCACCGCGCTCCTCATCGGCGGCCGGATCGAGGGCCGTGTTGAAACGCCACTTCGTCTCCTCTCCGTCGACGAAGGGCCACATGACCCCGGGACGCTCCTTCAGCAGCGACAGCGGTGCCATGCGGTGACCGGGGTTGTCGTGGAAGCGCGTATACTCGGTCCAGATGCCCTCGATATGGCTCTCTTCGTCCCAAGGGAACAGATCCCCGTAGCCGAGCCGACGCGCCACCTCGATGATCTGCCACGTGTCACTCATCGCGTCCCCGGGAGGATCGAGCATCTTGTCGAAGTGTTGGGTGCGGCGCTCGGAGTTCCCGAACATCCCCTCCCGCTCGATCCAGAGCGCGGCGGGCAACACGACATCGGCCACCTCGGTCGTGGGGGTCGGGTAGACGTCGGAGACCACGATGAAGCGACCGTCCTTCTCCGCTCCCTCCCGGTAACGATTCAGGTCGGGCAACGTGACCATCGGGTTGGTGACCTGGATCCACATGAACCGGATCTCTCCTCGATCCATCGCCCGGAACATGGACATCGTATGGTGCGTGGGCGCGGATGGGATGTTTTCCACCGGAACGCCCCAGATCTCCGCGGCCAGTTGCCGGTCCTCCGGATTGGTGACCACCCCGTGGGGAAGCTTGTGCGTGAGGGTTCCGACCTCGCCCACGGTGCCACACGCGCTGGGCTGACCGGTCAGGGAGAAGGGGCTGTTACCGGGCGTGGCGATCTTACCGACGAGCAGATGGATGTTGTAGATGAGGTTGTTCATCCACGTGCCGCGCGTGTGTTGATTCACACCCACGCACCAGAAAGACGTCACTCTTAGCGACGGATCGCCGTAGATCGACGCCAACCAACGAATATCGGAGGCGGCCACCCCCGAGATGTTCGCGGCGCGCTCCGGCGTATAATCGGAGAGGAAGTCGATGTAATCCTCCCAGGTGGCATCACTGGCCTCGTCCACAAATCTGAAATCGTCCGAGAGTCCGAAGCCGATGTCCGTCTTTCCGCGTTTGAACGCCACATGGTTGTCCACGAAGTCCCGATCGACCCAACCGTTGCGGACGATCTCGTGGCAAATGGCGTTGGCCACGGCCAAGTCGGACTGCGGCGTGAAGAGAATGGAACGCGTAGCGGCGTAGCTCGTGCGTGTGGTGCGCGTGGCCAGGTCGACGATCTGCACGTGCGGCCGTTGCCCGCGCTGCTCGAGCATCCGGGAGAACAGGACCGGATGCATCTCGGCCATATTGTTGCCCCACAACACGAAGACGTCGGCGTTGTCGATGTCCTCGTAGCATCCCATCGGCTCGTCCAGGCCGAAGGTGCTCAAGAAGCCCGTCACCGCGCTGGCCATACATAGGCGCGCGTTCGCCTCGAGGTTGTTCGTCCCCAGCCCTCCCTTGAACAACTTGGATGCCACGTACCCATCGGGGATGGTCCACTGGCCCGACCCGTACATGGCCACGCTGTCCTTACCGTACTCGTCGACGGTCTGGCGTAACCGCTCGGCCACCACGTCCAGCGCCTCATCGATGGGAACGTCGACCAGCCGGCCATCCCGTCGGATCTGCGCGCGCGTGATCCGATCCTGGCCGTACAGGGCCTGGACCGAGTGGTAGCCCTTCACGCACGCCAGTCCACGGTTCACCGACGAATCGGGATCTCCCCTCACCGCCACGGCTCGGCCGTCCTGGATGGCCACGAGCAGCCCACAGCCGACTCCGCAGAAGCGGCAGGGCGTCTTCCGCCAAGTCAGTTCCTGACCCCGCTCGGTAAGCTCGGCGACCTCCCTTCCGAAAACGATCCCCGGCATGAGCGAGGCGGCGGAACCAGCGGCGGCGGCCATGGCCATCCTCTTCAGGAAGGCCCTTCGGTCAGGCGTGGTCATGCGAGGCCGTCTCCGCGCCCCGTCGGATCGAGCACGGGAAGGCGGCGGCCGTGCTGGCCGACCTTGATGGGGTCACCCATGGTCGTGTCCGGATCGATCTCGCCGAACGTCAGCAGCAACGCCTGAATGCCATCCAGGGCCTCCACCCTGCGGCGGAGCGCACTCTCCTCCTCAAGCCCGGGTGTGTCGGTCACCAGGATCAGGACGTCGCGGTTCTCGGCCGGAACGACGTCACACCCGGGGAGCGTCGCGAGTCGCTCGGCGACGAGCACCGAGGCGCCGTCCTCGGGAATGACCAGATAGCTGCAGATCATCTTTCGAACGGCCTCGGAGGCGGCATCAGATGACAGTTCACGCACTCGATCTCCGGCTCGTGCTCTGCCTCTTCCTGATGGCACCACAGGCACCCTGTGCGGTTCCGGGGAGCGCTTCCCACTGGCACCTCCTCGTGGCACCCCGAGCCGGCGCACGTCGAATGGACGACGAGCTCATGCACGTCCGAGGCGGGCTCCTGATGGCAGCTCAGGCACCCGGACACCGAGACGGCGTGGTGCTCCTCATGGCAGCTCTGGCAATCCAGGTCGGGCACTGCGAGGGACGGACCCTCGCCATGACATTGCACGCACTGTAGCTCCTCGTGCGAACCATGGCCAAAGGGAAGCTCACGTTCGCTGGACACTTCCTCGACCGAGAGGCTGAAGGTGCGCCGCAGGGTGAAGATCTGTTCCTGCACCTCGACGTCCACATGGCAGGCGGAGCACTCCTGCACCGCGGGCCCCGTGTGGTGGCAGCTTCGGCAGTCCTGGAGCGTCTGGATCAATGGGGCGCCATGTGTGGTCTCCATGCCGTGGCAGGCCTGACACTGCACGTCCTCGTGCTGGATGTGACGAAACGTGGTCAAGGCGTCCTGGGGGGCGGCTCGCAGCCCTTGCCCCCCCGTGAGAAGTCCGCCGACGAGGAGGAACCCCGCCACCAGCCCCGGCGCACGCATCGTGGAAGCTCCGGCGCGCATCATGGGAGTCCCGGCGCGCATCACGGAAGTCCCGGCCGATGGCAGATCACGCACCCACCGCGGTTGGCCTCGGCGGCCCGGACCGGATCGAATCCGGGCCCGTGTGGACTGATCCCCCATCCACCGATCGCGGAGTGGCACTGCGTGCAGTCCGCCTGAGCGTGACACGTCACGCACCCCTCGAGGCCCTGCCGTGCCGCGGCTCCGTGCCCCAGCAACCACGTCGGGTTTCTGTTGTGGAACGCGACGTTGATCGCGCTCCGGGACGTGAGCCCGACGCCCTGGTGACATTCCCTGCAAAAGACCTCGGTCGTGTGGCACGACGCGCAGTCGGTTCCGCTCCGATAGGCGGAAGACGCATGTACCTCCAGGAAGCCTCCCTCGTGGAACACCGGCGTGCCCGGACCGTCGTGGCAGGATATGCAGGTCTCCTCCACGTGGCACCCCAGACAGGATTCCTCCCGCGCCGCGGCCTGCGCCCTATGGGTGAGTGCGAAGTCGTCCCGGTGAACGCGGCGGTCCGCGTCGACGAACGAAACGCCCGGCGCACCCGAAGGATCGCCGAGCGGTAGCTCCGCGACCTGGGCGTTCACTCGGTCCGTGTGACACGCGATACAACTAGGCTGCGTATGGCAATTGGCGCAGGAAGCGATCGCCTCGCCACCCGCTTCGCTGCCCACCACTGAGTGGTTCCACGACCAATCCGACGCTTGGTGCTCGACGGGAACCGGGTACTCCGCCGCCGTGCCGCCGACGAGCGAAGCGACCCGCGCGTCGCGCTCCAACGCAACGATCGCCGGGACGGCCGCTGCGTTCGCGTGACACCGTTCGCAGCTCTCGCGGGCATGGCAAGTCGCGCACGTGGCCTGGTCGACCGCGTCGAACTGTCCGTGCTCGAGAATGAAGCCCGGCGAATCATGATCATCTGGCTGGGGAAAAGCCTCCAGCCTCGCCATGGACAGCTCGGTCGCATCCCAGACCGACGTGTGACACACGATGCACTCGCCAACGTTGGCGAGATGCTGAGGCGCCCGAGGCGCCTCGGGCACATGACACGCCAGACACGTATCCGCGCGAGCCCCGGCCACGGCCATCCGTACTTCCGCGTCGGCTTCCCGATGGCACGTCACGCAATCGGCCGACTCCCCGGCATCCGCCAGGATCTGGTCATGGTCGGGATGGGAATAGATCAGATTCGAGGCCTCCGGCGTGGGTCCGGACCACTCCACCCTGGCCTCGCGCTCTCCGTCATGGCAAGTGGTGCACGTCGACGGATCCGGATAAGCGTCTTCGGCGACGCCGGTTTCGATCCCGACATGGCATCCCGCACAAAGCGGAAACAGGCCCTCGTGATCGGCGTGCGGGAACGACTCCACACTCTGCGACAGGGCCCACGCGCCGGACGCGGTCGCCACGAGAATAAGCGTCGCTACGCCCACCCACAGCCTCATCTTCTCACCCCCGTGCCGATGGGTGAAGCGGGTTCGGCACCCACGGTCCAATCCACCTGAAGCGACCCCCGCACCTGGCTCCAGTCGGGGTCCGGGTCGGCTCCCTGATGGAAGTGACGATAAAGGGTGAGCGAACCCGCCAGCCGGACCCTGGGTCGAAGACGGAAGCCGGCATCAGTCCCGATTCCCACGACCGTACCCTCCCGCACTCGAAATTCGTAAAGCCGCTGATAGGCCTGGAGCCCGACACCCACGTGGGCGTCGTCGCCCAGTTCACGCCGCACACGAAGATTGGCATCACTTCGGGCGGCGCCCAACCCTACGTCCGTTCCGTACGCGGCCTGAACGAGCCACCCGGCCGCCGGCCGAGTGGACGCCGACACGCCTACGTACCACCCCGTGGAGCGAACTTCTCCGAATGTCGTGCTCGCGTTGTGGTCCTCGTAACCCCGCCTTCCAGTGCGCACCGCCAACACGGAGGACGCCCCCGGGACGGTCCATCGGATATTCGCACCATATTCGTCGAAACCGACAGGGTCGAAGGCCCCCCAGATGGTCCACAACTCGAAGAACGGCCTGTGCCGTCGCGCCGAGAGTCCCACGCTCAAGTCCGGTCTGAGCGTGACGTTGGCAATCACCCGGGCTTCGTTCAGGCGCTCGAGCGCCGCGTCGATCTCGACGGCACCGTCCACGGCGACACGTCCACGGCGGACCACGCCGTCCAAGCCGAGTCGCTCCGAATAGAGCCCGAGCCGGTCATCCCGAATCTCTCTCTGATAGAGCGCCCGGACGGCCGTGCCCATGTCGGGCTGATAGGACAACTCCGCGCCGATCAGCACCGCCCGTGACTCCGGGACGAATGTTTCGATGGCGGCGAGCGACTCGCTCGTACGTGGCTCGTTCTGGCCTCGCGCCAGGCTCCACCCCCCATAGGCCTCGAAGGACCATCCACCCCTCCGTAACAGCGCCGACGCTCCATCGAAGTTGTAGTAGCCGAGGCCCGACACCTTCCATTGGCGCCCGCCGCGGAAGCGCAGAACTCCGCGGCTGATCTCCGCGTAGGCCACCATCAGATCGTATGGATCTCCGGACTGAGGCCAGAAATCCTCCTCCCCGGCCACCACTCCGCGACCCCTGAGCCGGGCGTATCCACGCACACCACGTCCGATCCCCCAGACGCTGACCGCCAGATCCTGAATGGCCGGAGCCATGTAGACAGGGTCGCCCGACTTCGTGAAACGGCAGAACGCACTCGCCCCGACGCAGCGGACCAGGTAACCCTCCGGCGACCTGCTGAACAGTCCATCTCCGGTCACCAGCGCGGCGGACACGCTGTCCGTGACCAGAGGTCGCATCTCCACGTATTGGATGACGGTGCTCCCGGTCACCCGCACGTCTTGAGCCGAGACGTCGAGAGAAGCACAAGACACTGCACCGAGGACGACCACGCGGGCCAGCGATCGCCGGAACGACGGCGTGATGTAGAACCACCCCGTCTCACTCTTTGGCCGCACGATTCGTCTAACGATCAGAAAAGCCTCCTGCTGAACCGAGGCGGAGGTGGAGCACCCCCGCCTCGTCGGCCTGCTCTAGGATCGTCTCGGTCAGGACCCGGAATGTAGCTGCCTTTCGAGCGAAAGGCTCCGAGGCGGAGCCAAGCCGTAGTCGACCTTCACTTGCTGGATGCTGGCGATCAGCAACGCCTCGATCAGGAAGGGGTTGTGGATCGGCGACCCCTGCTGCTTCGCAAGGGAGAGATTGAACTTCGCACCCTCGCCGGTCGTGATCAGATCGTCTCCCGTAACGAACTGATCAAGCGCTATCTGGGCGATAAGCGCATCCAACTCCGTGATGAGGACGTCGAGCCTCAACGTGACCACCGTCAACGCCGACCGAGCCGCGGCTTCGGACCCATGGCATCCGTCCGTGCACCCCTGGAACGTACGCTCACCCAGTGGGCAGTTCGTGGTCGGGAGCGGAACACCCTGTGGGTCCAGGCAGGGCGTGGCCTTGAACGAGTGCCCTGTCACACTGAACACATGGGCCCCGGTTTCGGCATCCGTCACCTCAAAGCTGTTCACATGGCAGCCGGCGCACAGTCCCGGATTCGCCCCCGTGCCGTGCGTCGCCACGATCGTATCGGTTGGCGCCAGAAAGTCCGGCGGGCGCCATCCTGCGTCCCCGAGCAGCAGTGGGCCCTGGGGCGCATGAGGACCGTACGACAAGTCCGGATCCGGTTGCGCCCGCTTGTGATGGCACTTCATGCACAGGTTCAGATCGACGTTCGGCACGTCGATCGGGAACCTGAGCTGGTGTTCGTTGGTGGCGTCGTGCGGATCGTGGCAGACCGCACACGTGATCGGAATCGCCTCGGCCTGTTCCTTTTCGAGGTACTCCGCCTTCACGCCGAAGGCCGCCAACGCGCCCCGGGCCTCGTGGCACTGAACACAGTCCTCCCGACCCTGAGGGAAGGGGTCCATGGTACCGTGCCTCGACTCGGTCCACTCGTCGACGAATCCGTGATGACTTCCCTGGTGGCACTCCCCGCATCCGTTCGTCAGATCGGTTCCGGCCAGCAGGGAGGCAAGCGGCTGCGAGGCATCCGGATTCGTCACGTGCTCGAGACCGGGTCCATGGCAACTCTCGCACTGAACGTCCTGATAACGAGGATCCAGAGTCGCAGGCCAGCCACCGGGCGTCTCGGTCGAGTTGCCGGTCTCGCTCACCGTGTGGCACCGCTCGCAGAAATCCTGGGCGCTACTACTGGCTTGGAGCGTCTCCCAAGCACCTGCGTGGTGGGTCTGCTGCCAGGCCGCGTTCTGGCCGACATGGCAGTTTCCACAAACCGGAAGCTTGTCGTCCTGATCGCTGTAGCCCAGGAAAGCGGCCGCGCCGTTGGGGGGGTCTTCGAACAGTGGAAACGTCTTGAAGATCGTCTTGGTGTCCAAGCATCCCGCAGTGGCGAGCACCAAGGCCGCCAAGGCCAGTCGAAAATCTATTTTGAAAGCCCTCATTTGTTGCCTCCCTCCATCGACTCCACAACCCAGCTTGCATCCGGAGGGAAGTCCTTCGTTTCCCTCCGGAAGTAATTTTACGGTCTTTGTCGCCAGCCACCCCATAGGGCATCGGCCCCGACCCCGGTAGGGAAAAGCCTTACCGCTTGAGGGCCTGGGAATAACCCCCACAGCAGGTGGCTCGAATTCCCGACAGAACCGTCCCTGCGACCAGTCTAACTTGGTTCAGAAGCCCGTCGAACTTGGGTTCAGGCATCGAAAATCCAGCGGGAGTCAAAATGAACGCAGCACATTTTCACTTGATCGTGAACCACTTCCCGCTTTTCGCAGCACTCTTCGCAGGCGCAATCTTGGCGGTTGGGCTGCTTCGCAAGCAGAAGACGCTAACGAGGACGGGGTTGGTCCTCGCCGTCCTCACCGGAATCGGAGCCTTCGTGGCCGTTCAGAGCGGTGAGCGGGCGGAAGAGATCGCCGAGAGCGTCGCAGGGGTCGTCGAGGATACGATCCATGAACACGAAGAAGCCGCGGAAGCCGCCCTGTTCGCCTCGATCCTGCTCGGCTTGGTGGCGCTCACCGCATTGGTCGTTCCGGACCGGTACGCTGCGACCAAGCGTGCGGCGACGACCGGATCGCTCGTCTTGGCCCTGGTCGCCTTCGGGCTCCTCGGCCGAGCCGCCAACGCCGGCGGCTTCATCAGGCACACCGAGATCTCCACCGTGTCGGCGGGCAGTTCGAGCGAGAACAGCGAGGCTTACGAGGAAGGCGGTCATGAAGGAGGCGGCAGCGAGGCCCTGAAGGCCGGCCGAGGCTCACCATGATGACCGGACCGTACTTCTTCTCGACGACCGTCGATGAACCTCTCGATCGGGCCGCCGAGAAGGTGACCGCCCTTCTCGCGGAGGAGGGCTTCGGCATCCTGACGGAGATCGACGTCGCCGCGACGCTCAAGAAGAAGCTGGACGTGGACTTTCGCCCGTACAGGATTCTCGGCGCCTGCAATCCACATTTCGCTCACGAAGCGCTTCGAGTGGAAGACAAGATCGGCACCATGCTGCCCTGTAACGTGATCGTCCAGGAGGTTGAGGGCGGACGCACGGAAGTGGCTGCCGTCGATCCGGTGGCGTCCATGCAGGCCGTGGAGAGACCCGAGCTCGAATCCGTCGCGAAGGAGGTCCGGAGCCGGCTTGAGCGTGTGATCTCCAGGCTGTAGCGGAGCCCACAAAACCCCGCGGTTGCCGTCTCCCCCGCTCGGGGGCACCTTCCGGGGCTCGCGCCCTCAAACAGGGTTCGGCAGAGGGGGCGCCCAGAACGGAGAGCCGATGAACCGCTTGATAGGAAAGACCGCTGTCGTCACCGGTGCCTCGTCTGGAATCGGGGAAGCGTGCGCCCGCCTCTTCGCCGACAAAGGCGTAAACCTCGTTCTCCTCGCTAGACGCCAGGACCGCCTCGAGGCGCTCCAGGAAGATCTGTCGGGAGAGGGCGTCGACGTCATCACCCGGGTCCACGACGTCAGGGACCGCGCGGCTGCGAGCGCTTTCGCGTCGGATCTGAAGGATCGGGGAATCGTGCCGGACATCCTCCTGAACAACGCCGGGCTCGCGCGCGGCCTGGCCAAGATCCACGAAGGGGAGATCGACGACTGGGAGGAGATGATCGACACCAACGTGAAGGGTCTTCTCTATCTGACCCGAGCGATTCTTCCTCTCATGGTCGAGAGGGATCAGGGCCACGTCATCAACATCGGAAGCACCGCGGGCCGATGGGTCTACCCCGGGGGCAACGTATACAACGCGACCAAGTTCGCCGTGTACGCGCTGAATGAGGCCATGAACATCGACCTCGTGGGCACCAACCTGCGAGTTTCGGGTGTCGACCCGGGCGCCGCGGAAACGGAGTTTTCCAACGTGCGTTTTCATGGCGACGACGAACGAGCCAACAGTGTCTACGAGGGCTTCAAGCCTTTGACGGCCGAGGATATCGCCGACGTGGTCTGTTACGTCGCCAACGCGCCACCTCACGTGAACGTCCTCCAGGTCGTCGTCGAGTGCACGGCTCAGCGGTCCGCGGCGGTCCTCCACCGAGAGGGCTCGTGAGGACCCGACGCCCTTGACCCAACGGAAGGCCTCCACCGGCATCATCGTCTTCGCCCTTTGGCTTCTGGTTTTCGCAGCCAGCAGCCAGATCATGATCATCACACCCATCCTCCCACAGATCGGTGAGGAGTTGGGGATCGGCGAAGCCGCCCTGGGAACGCTCGTCTCGGCCTACTCGATCATGGTCGGGGTCTTCGCGATCATCGCGGGACCCGTCTCGGACAAGATCGGGCGCCGCCGAATCCTGCTGCTCGGCACCGGCGTCATGACGGGCGCCCTCCTGCTGCACCATTTCGTCGTTGGCTACTACTCCTTCCTGGCTGTTCGGGTGGGCGCCGGCTGCGCGGGCGGGATCCTCAGTGGTTCGGCCGTCTCGTATATCGGAGACTACTTCCCCTATAACCGGCGCGGCTGGGCCGTGGGGTGGGTCATGAGCGGGATGGCCTTCGGCCAGATCGCGGGCATCCCGATCGGCATCGTCCTCGCCGGGGCGTACGGGTTCCGGGTGCCCTTCTATCTCTTCGCGGCGGCCATGGCGGGGACCTTCGTCTTGATCTGGTTCCGGGTTCCCCAGCCGGACGTCAAGCGCACGGTGGGCCGCCTGACGATTTCGGGCGCCGTTCGCAACTACCGGGCGATGCTCGCCCGAAGCGAGATCGCCGCTGCGGCCTTCGCCTACTTCATCATGTTTATCGGCGTCTCGTTCTATGTGATTTACTTGCCGTATTGGCTGACGCAGTCCCTGGGCGCGAGCCCCAATGCGATCGCCAGCCTGTTCGTCGTCGGCGGGATCGCGAACGTCCTCACGGGACCGCAAGCCGGGAAGCTGTCGGATCGCGTGGGCCGGAAGCCGGTCGTCATTCAGTCCTGCATCGGCCTCTCCATCGTCATGCTCCTGACGACCGTGCTCGTCCGGGAGTTCTGGGTCGCCTACCTGCTCTACTTCATCACCATGGTCCTGGTGGCGATGCGCCTGAGCCCCTTCTCGGCGTTGCTGACGGCGCTGGTGAGCGATGAACGCCGCGGCTCACTGATGAGCATGACCATTGCCTTGGGCCAGGTCGGCTTCGCCACGGGTGCCGGCCTGGCGGGCCCGCTCTACAGCCGGTTCGGATACGGCAGCAACACCGTGCTAGGGGCGGTCGCCGTGCTGATCATGGCGGGGATCGTCGCCTACCTCGTGCCGGAGCCGGAATCCGAGGCTGATCATTCCGCCGATCATTCGGACGATCCACTCCCGAATCGTGCGATCGTTTCCTGACCGGACTGTCGGCCCTTCATCGACCTGTGTAGCCGCCCCGCAGCGCGAGCCATTACAATTAGAGGGTTCAAATTCCGGACTGGAGGACGACGTTGGCCGGATCGCAGAGGCTTGACTTCGAACGTGACATCATGGAAGTCCAGGAGCAGATTGATGGACTCGTGGCCTCGGCCGAGCGCAGCGGCTTCGATGTCACCAACGAACTGAAGGAGCTCCGGACGAAATTGGACGCCCTCAAGGAGTCTACGTACCAGAACCTCACTCCCATGGAGCGGTTGCAGGTGGCACGCCACCCAGACCGGCCCTACACGCTCGATTACGTCGAGCGGATTTTCACGAACTGGATAGAGCTGCACGGAGATCGAGCGTTTCGGGACGACGAGGCGATCGTCGGGGGCTGGGCCGCGCTCGGGGGGACTCCCGTCATGGTGATAGGCCACCAGAAGGGCCGCGACATGAAGGAGAACCTCCGCCGGAACTTCGGAATGGCGCATCCGGAGGGCTACCGGAAGGCCTTGAGGCTCATGCGACAGGCGGAAAAATTCGGAAAGCCGGTGGTGACCTTCATCGATACCCCCGGCGCGTATCCCGGACTCGGCTCGGAGGAGCGCGGGGTCGCCGAAGCCATCGCGATGAACCTGCGGGAGATGGCGCGACTCAGAGTCCCGATCGTGTCGGTGGTCATCGGGGAGGGCGGCTCGGGCGGGGCGCTGGGCCTCGGCGTGAGCGACCGCATCTTGATGCTGGAGCACTCCATATACTCGGTCATCTCTCCCGAGGGCTGTGCCGCGATCCTGTGGCACTCTCGAGACTTCAAGGAGGAGGCCGCGTCGGCGCTCAAGATCACGTCCAAGGATCTCCTGGAGCTGGGCGTGGCCGATGAGGTCATTCCCGAGCCATCGGGAGGAGCCCACTCGGACTGGGACGCTACGACCGCGTCCGTGAAGGAAGCCATCGAGCGTACCCTCACGGAACTTGGCCGGCTCGAGACGGACGGGTTGTTGAAGGCGCGCTGGGCGAAGTACGAAACGATGGGCGTGTGGGGCGAGCCGCCCGCTCATACGTCCGCCGACGCCTGAGGGCGGCCCCGATCGATGGCTGGATTCGCAGAGGTTCGCTTCAAGGGTACGCGTAAAGGGTACTTCGCATACGAGGCTCTCGACCTCGCTCCCGGCACAAAGGTCATCGTCGAGGCAGATCGGGGCGAGGACATCGGTGAGATTGCGGCGCTCGGCTCGATCGCGGAGCGCAAATGCTCATCCTCCGGGGGGTGCTCCACACCCCTGCCCGAAATGCGCATTCTCCGAATGGCTGGCGAGGCCGAGAGCCTTCAGATCGAGGACCTTCGGTCCGATGAGCACCGCGTCCGTACCGAGACGCGTAAGCTCGTCGAGCGCCATGAGCTGAACATGAAGGTCACCGAGGCCGAATGGCAGTTCGACAAGAACAAGCTGATCATCTACTTCACCGCGGAACGACGTGTCGACTTCCGGGCACTGGTCCGGGACCTCGCACGGACGTTCAGGACACGGATCGAGCTCAAGCAGATCGGGGTCCGTGATGAAGCGGCACTTCTCGGCGGAGTCGGGCGCTGCGGCCGCGAGCTTTGCTGCTCCACGTGGTTGCCCGCCCTGAAGCCGGTCAGCCTGCAGTTGGCCAAAGACCAACTCCTGTCGCTGAACCCGGCGCAGATCTCGGGCTGCTGCGGACGCCTCATGTGTTGTCTCATGTACGAACACAAGACCTATGTGGAAGCCCGCCGCCGGTTTCCCCGGGAGGGTAAGGCCCTCCGCACCTCCTTGGGAGAAGAGAAAGTGGTCGGAGTCGACATTTTGAGGGAGACGGTCACCCTACGATCCGCCGAGGGGGAGCTCCGCACCGTATCGCTCGCTGAGCTGAAAGGCGAAGTCTCCGCGAAGCCCGAATGAAGCGCCGATACATCACGACTCCGATCTATTACGCCTCGGGCGATCCACACCTGGGCCATGCCTATACGACCGTGCTCGCCGACGCGCTGGCGCGCTACTATCGCCAGACCGGAGCGGAGGTCCGTTTTCTTACCGGAACGGACGAGCACGGTCAAAAGATGCAGGAAACCGCGGCCAAGCAGGGTATGACCCCCATCGAGCTCGCCGATCGGATGGTGGAGTCCTTCCAACGGGCCTGGAAGGATCTGAACATCTCGTACGATCGCTTCATCCGGACCACCGAGCCCGATCACGTCGGCGTCGTCACGGCGTTCCTCGAGCGCCTGTGGGCAAACGGACAGATCTACGATGACATGTACACCGGCTGGTACTGCATCCACGAAGAACGGTACTGGACGGAGAAGGACGTCGGAGCGGAGCACCTCTGCCCGGACTGTAAGCGCCCCGTCGATTTCGTGGAGGAGAAGAACTACTTCTTCCGCATGAGCGACTATCAGGAGCGCTTGATCCAACACATCGAAGAGCACCCCGACTGGATCGTTCCCGAGACGCGCCGCAACGAGATTCTCGGGTTCCTCAAGCAGCCCCTGCAGGATCTCTCGATCTCCCGGCCCAAGTCACGCCTTTCGTGGGGTATCACGCTCCCCTTCGATCCCGATCACGTCTGCTACGTGTGGGTGGACGCGCTCATAAATTACGTCACCGCTTCGGGTGTCCTGGAGCCTGGAGGGGGTCCCGATCAACCGGGCTTCACGGACCCGGGAGACTCCTGGTGGCCCGCGAACCTGCACGTCATGGGCAAGGACATCATCACGAACCATGCGGTTTACTGGCCGACGCTTCTCATGGCCGCCGGCCTTCCGCTCCCGGACCAGATTCTCGCGCACGGCTGGTGGGTGATGGAAGAGGAGAAGATGTCGAAGTCCCTGGGCAACGTCGTCGATCCTCTGGCGCTCCGTGAGGATTACGGCACCGATGGCGTCCGCTGGTACCTGCTCCGCGACATGTCCATCGGCTCCGACGCTTCGTATACGCCCGAGCGCTTTCAGGCGCGTTACGATGAAATCGCCAACGTCTTCGGCAACCTGGCAAACCGCGCGATCTCCATGATCGAAAAGTACCGGGACGGGGTCATCCCGAAGGCGGTGGGGAGCGGCTTGGACGATGAGATCGCATCAACGCTGAGTGAGGTGGCCGAGCACATGGACGGGCTACGGGTCCACGACGCCATAGCCGCTGCCATGGAACTCGCCAGAACGGCCAACGGCTATGTGGACACCCGTGAGCCGTGGGCTCAAGCCAAAGACGCGTCCCGTGCCGACGATCTCGACGAGACCCTGGCATCGCTCGCCCGCGTGCTGACCGTCCTGACCGCGCTGTTCGAGCCCGTGACACCGCAGAAGATGACGGATCTCGCCCACCAGTTGGGTCTGGGGTCCGTGCCGACTCTCGAACAGGCCCACACCATCCCGCTCGCGGGTCTGAGCGTCGAAAAGGGGGATCCCCTCTTCCCCCGGCCGGACCGCTAGCGGGCTGCCACGTCCCGTGCGTCGGACGCCTGGCTTCGGCCGGTGTGCTCGAGAGCGGAGCCCCGCTTGACACTCTCCGACAGCGCCGAATATCTTCCCCCCCGTCACCGATAGAGCGCCCATGGCCGTGCGGGACGAGCCTCGCCCATGGCCGGAGCGGGACAAGCCTCATCAGGACGGACCCGATTATGACGAATCAGCGGTGGACTCTTCTTTGTGTCGCCGAGGATCAGCGTCCGGTGAAGCAGTTGAACGTGTCCGCTCGGGCACTGCGCTATGCCCCCTCCCTGACGGCCGCCGTCGTCACGGTCCTGACCGCGTTGGGCACGATCGTCGCGATCGAGGGGACCTCCCGTTTCCAGGTCGTTCGGCTCCTCGACGAGAAGGCCGCGATCTCCCAGGAAGTCGAGTCGATCCGGACCAGGGTGGGCCTGTTGGAGGGGTCCATCGACGGGTTCATCGCCAACGACGAGCAGTTTCGGATTCTGGCGGGCCTGAGTCCGATCGACGCCGAAATCTTCGAGGTGGGCGTCGGTGGCCCTGGCATGACCACGCCCGTGTCCAGTCCGATGTGGCAGGCCGATCCGGTGACCGCCGAGGCCGTCTTTGCGACGCAATACGACCTCGCGGCCCTGGAACGACGGGCGACCCTGCTCTCGGAGAGCATGGCGCAAGCGATGGAAGGCCTCTTGACGAACAACGCTATTCACGAGGCGACTCCGTCCATCCTGCCGGCCCAGGGCATGGTCAGCAGCCAGTTCAGCCAGGCACGACTGCATCCCATCTACCACGAAGCGCTGCCTCACGTCGGCATTGATCTGAGCGCGGTGGAGGGCACGCCCATTCTTTCGGCCGCGAATGGATTGGTGTCCTACGCGGGCTGGAAGTCCGGATACGGCAATACGGTCGAGGTCGATCACGGGTTCGGAATCATGACCCGCTATGCGCATTCCTCGCGGATACTCGTCGAGCGGGGACAAACGGTGGCACGCAGCGAGATTCTTGCCCAGGTCGGGAGAACCGGTACGGCTACGGCCAGCCATCTCCACTACGAAGTCTGGGTAGAGGGCGTGGCCCAGGACCCCAGGGACTATATCCTGAACGGCGTAATCCCCTAGCGCGAGTCGTCGGCGCACCTGTCGGACACCACCACCATCGGCGCCGAACTTGATGCGTCCTAGGCCGATCGGTAGCTTTTCCCAGACCTTCTGGCCACACGTGACGGAGTTGGACATGAAGCATAGCAAGTTTCTGCTGGCTGTTCTCGGAACCGCCCTCATTGCGGCGTGCGGCCCCACCCAGGTGGTGGTTGTCGCGGAGATCGCCTCGGACGATCCGAGCCAGGGTGGTGAGGTGCGGGCATTGGGCGACCTCGAGATTCGCCTGTTCCCGTATGATCGGGACGTCGTCTTCGACTCGTTGACGGCCGCGGCCACGACTCCCGAACCGGCGATCCCGGACTCGGTACTGGATGCTCAAAATCAAGTGGCGGCTGCACAGCAGGCCTGGCGCGACATGGAGGCCCGGTGGAACACCCTCCGCGACACGCTTCAGACCCTGACGGACGCGCTCGACCAGTTGAACCGCGGCCAGGCTCAGTACCGTCTTCTCTTCCGGGATTTTCAGGATCTGGAAGGCGAGTACCTGAGCGTGGAACGGCAGCGCGACGCGGCCTTCGAGAACTTCACGTCCCTCCAGTCCGCCTCCATGGCGGCCGCTGAAGAGACCCGTGGGCTCCGTGAGCAGTGGGCGGACGAGGCGTTCGCCGAGGTCAGTGTGGTGATGGCCCAGCACGAGCGAGCCAGCGGACTCACGACGCTTTACGACACGACCGATGCCAGTGGCCTCGCCGACGGGTTCGAGGCCGACCCCGGAGACTATTGGGTAACGGCCCGGTACGAACTCCCGTACACGGAGCTGTACTGGAACGTCCCCATAACGGTGGTCCGCGGCGAGCCCCTGCAGGTTCGACTCACGCGAGACAACGCGACGGTTCGACCGAACTTGTAGGCCTCCACGAGACTCGACTTCGAGAAGCCCCGGGGGTCCTGAGCGGCCCCTGGGGTTTTCGAATAGCTTAGGTCATGAGCACGCAACCTCCTTCCGGCGCTAGTCCGACGCTTCACGTCGACGAGAGTCGGATCGCGTGGATCACCTTCGACGACCCTGAGCGCAAAGTGAACGTGCTCAGCGAGCAGGTCCTCGCTCGATTCAGCGAACATCTGGGCGAGGTGCGGGACCTGGCGCGGCAGAGCAGGGTGCACGTGGTCGTACTCTGGAGCGCAAAGAGCGGGTTCATCGCCGGGGCGGACGTCGACGCGATCGAGGGTCTCGAGGATCCGGCCGAGGGCGCGGAGGGATCCCGGATCGGGCAGCGTATCTTCAGCTCCCTGGAAGAAGTGGGCGTCCCCACCGTCGCCGCTATACACGGAATCTGCCTGGGCGGCGGCGTGGAAATGTCGCTCGCCTGCAGCCACCGCGTGGCTTCCGATTCACCCTCCACCAAGATGGGCCTGCCCGAAGTACTTCTCGGGATTCTACCGGCCTGGGGAGGAACGACCCGCCTGCCCCGGCTGATCGGGGTCGAGAGCTCGCTGGACTTGATGCTCAGCGGCCGCCAGGTGTCGTCTTCCACCGCCCGGCGCATGGGGCTCGTGGACCAAGTCTTTCCGGCGGATCTGTTCAAGGAGAAGGTCGCCGCCTTCGCGGCAGAGGCGGCGGCGACCTCGACCAGGAAACCCCGCGCCCGGCGGCCCCTCCTGAAGCGTTTCAAGGACGGCACCGCCCCGGGCCGCCGACTGGTCCTGTTCTTCGCGAAGAAGCAGGTCATGAAGCTGACTGGAGGCCACTACCCGGCGCCTTTGAAGATCCTCGAAGTCGTCGGCCGGAGCGTGAAGAAGCCCCTCGCGAGAGCTCTCGAGCTCGAGGCCGAGGCTGCCGGGGAACTGGTTGCGACGTCCGTCTCCAAGAATCTGATCCACGTCTTCCACCTCCGGGAAGAGGCGCGCAAGGGGAGCGGAGTCGCCGACGAGACCGTGAAGCCCGATCCCGTCCAATACCTTGCCGTGCTGGGGGCCGGTGTGATGGGAGGTGGAATCGCACAACTCGCAGCTTACCGGGACATTCACGTCCGGATGAAGGACATACGCCACGATGCGGTGGCGAGCGGCCTTCAGCACGCCTCGGAGCTCTTCGCCGGCCTGGTCAAGAGGAGACGGCTTCACCGCCGAGAGGCCGATCAGAAGATGACGCTCATCTCCGGGGGTCTCGGATACGAGGGATTCGCACGGCAAGACCTGGTGGTCGAAGCGGTCGTGGAAAAGATGGACATCAAGCGGATCGTGCTGAGGGAGACGGAGGACGCCGTTCGGAGAGATTGTGTGTTGGCCACGAACACGTCTTCGCTGTCGGTGGACGAGATGGCCTCCGCCTTGGCCCGGCCGGAGAACTTCGTCGGCATGCACTTCTTCAACCCGGTCCACCGGATGCCCCTGGTCGAGATCGTGCGGGGGGCCCGGAGCAGTGATCACGCGGTGGCCACGACCTATGCGCTCGCCCTCGCGCTCGGAAAAGTGCCGGTCGTGACGAACGACGGCCCGGGCTTCTTGGTCAACCGCATTCTGGGCCCGTACATGAACGAGGCGGGCTTTCTGCTCGGCGACGGTGCCAGCGTGGAAGCCGTCGACCACGCCGCGAAGAAGTTCGGAATGCCGATGGGCCCGCTCCGACTGGTGGACGAGGTCGGCATCGACATCAGCACGCACGCCGGGCAGTCGCTGCACGAGGCCCTCGGCGACCGGATGTCCCCCTCCCCGCCGCTGGTGGCGCTGGCGGACAGTGGACGTCTGGGAAAGAAGGGAGGGCTCGGCTTCTATCGGTACGAGAACGGTAAGGAGAAGGGCTCCGACCCTGAGATCTACGCCGTCCTCGCCAGCGCGGTGCCCGCCGAGCGTGCAACACTCGGGGAACGCGAGATCCGTGGCCGCCTCGTGCTGGCCATGGTGAATGAGGCCGCTCGCGTTCTGGACGAGGGCATCGTTCCACGAGCGAGTGACGTGGACCTCGCGATGATCATGGGGACCGGCTTTCCACCGTTTCGTGGCGGCCTCCTCAGGTTCGCGGACACGATACACACCCGGACCATCCTGAGCCGCCTGGAAGAATTCGAGAAGAATTACGGCACCCGCTTTGCGCCCGCCGATCTGATTCGCCGTCTGGCCCGAGAGAACCGTGGGTTCTATGAGTCTTTCCCAGGCTGAGGTTTGGGGGGTGATTCCCTGCTCCGGCCAGTCCAGCCGGATGGGCACCACCAAGGCGATGCTCGACGCCGGCGGTCGAACGTTCATCGAACGGGTCATTCACGCACACCGAGCCGGGGGCTGCAACGGCGTGCTGGTCGCGCTCCCGACCCTGGACGGTCCGGAAGCGGCCAAGGCGGTGGAGGCGGGCGCGCAGGTCGTGATGAATCCCGCCCCCGAGAAGGGCCCCATCGGGTCTCTGCAGGCCGCTCTCCGCGTCCTCGATGATTCCGTCGACGGAGTTCTCTTCTGCCCTGTGGATCATCCACTGATTCACGACGAGACCGTGCGAAGACTCATCGGGATGTTTCAGCAGAGCCGAGCGCCGCTGGTCGTGCCCACCTACGAGGGAAAGCGCGGTCATCCGGTCCTCTTCGGTCGCGTGCTGTTCGAAGAGCTGCTCAGTGACTCGCTCCCGGAGGGTGCCCGCACGGTGCTGCATCGGCACCTCGACGAGACCGTGTCGGTCCCGGTGGACGATGAGGGCACCGTCATCGACATCGACGACCTGGAGGCATACCGCCGTCACTGTCCTGAGGAATACCGCCTTCACCTGCTGGAAGGCTCGGGTCGATGACGGATTCCGGAAACGCGCCGCTCACGCCCATGGAAGCCACGGCAGAGGTGCTCGAGGCCCAGGAGGCTCGCCAGCCGATCGCGTTGATCGTTCCGGTGTCCGGCCCTCCAGAACTCGTGGGCCGTCGGGTGGTGGTCCGTCAGGCAAAGGGGGGGGCCAAGAGTCTCGTGGGTTCGTTTGGTGATGCCGACCTCGACGCCGCGGCCCTGACCCTCGGAACGAAGACACTCGAAGAACGCAGAACCTCGAAGGAGGGCGTGCTCGAACTGAAATCATCCACCGGGCCAAGCATCCATGTGTACGTCGAGGCGCATCACCCCCATCCCGACCTCGTGATCGTGGGCGCCGGTCACATCGCGCAGCCGATGTGCTCCGTAGGCTCTGCGATGGGCTTTCGCGTCATCGTGGTGGACGATCGGCCCGACTTCGCCACCCGGGAGCGTTTCCCCGAAGCCGACCGCGTCCTTCGGGTCGATTTCAGGGATCCATTCGCGGACATCCCCATCCACTCCACCTCTCACGTCGTGCTCGTGACCCGCGGACACAAGTACGACTACGAGTGCCTCCGCCACTTGCTCAAGGGCGAGGTCGAGCCACCTTATCTGGGCATGATCGGAAGCCGACGACGCGTGCGGGCCGCTTTTTCGCAGCTCCAAGGCGAGGGAATGCCGCGGGATCGACTCTCCCGGGTGCGCGCCCCGGTCGGCCTGGACATCGGAGCCGAAACACCCATCGAGATCGCGGTCGCGGTCCTCGCCGAGATCGTGCTACAGTGGAGAGGCGGAACGGGCGCGCCCTTGATGGACCAGGAGCGCATTCTGGATAGATTCTTCAAGGAAACCGAGATCTGACGACGATCGAGATTTGACGACGACCGAGATTTTGAGAAATGAATAGCCACAACGATTACGATGTCTATGAAGCCATTGCCGCGAAGGTGCGTGGCGGCCGCACCATCGCCCTGGCGACCATCGTTTCCGCCAAGGGCTCCGTCCCCAGGGGTGTAGGCGCCAAGATGCTCGTCGATCCCGGCGAGGAGTTGGTGGGCACCGTGGGTGGAGGGTGTGGTGAGGGTGAGGTGATCGAGGCCGCGCACGAGGTGATCCGAACCGGCGAGCCACGGATCGTTCGGGTCGACCTGACCGAAGATCTGCTTTCCTTGAGCCCGGCGGTGTGCGGAGGCACGATGGAGGTCTTCGTGGAGGCCATCAGCGAGTGATCGATGTCGGCAGAGACGGATGAGGGCCCGCCGCTCGTCCGGATTCACTACCTCAGGCCTCCCGATCGGGAGCAGGTCTACACGCAGTATCTGATCCACGATGAAGAATCGGTAAAGGTCACGTACGCCCGCGACCTGAGCTTCGAGTCCCCCATCCGGATCGAGGGAGCCGTCGTGCTGGAGACCGGCTCCGACGTGATCTGGTTCACCTTCCCCGACGCCTGGCACGATATCGGGATCTTCCACCGTGCCGACGGCTCCGTCACCGGCACATACGCTAACATCCTGACTCCGTGCGTCTTCGAGGAAGGAGGGATCTGGCGGACCACCGATCTGTTCCTCGATCTCTGGGTCGATCCCAGCGGGCGCCTCCTCACACTGGACGAGGAGGATCTGGTCGAAGCAGAGGCGAAGGGATGGGTCGGTGGGGATACCGCCCGGCGCGCCCGAGAAGAGGTCAGTAGGCTATCCGCGCAGGCCGCGGCCGGACTCTGGCCACCGGACATCGTCGGAGAGTGGACCCTCGCTCGAGCCCGGGCGTTGACGGGCTGACATCTCGCGATCCTGCCGACCCGCGCTATCAGCAACCGTCAGCACGTGACTTCTAGCTGCCGGCGCCCTCATTGGCCAACTCGGCGGAGCAGACGCGGGAGACGTCTACGTGAAGCCGCTTCAGCACGGTGGGATCCTCCATGAGACAGTCGATCAACCGGTCGTAACCCGCGATCGATTTGGCGGGTATCTTGACCTCCTCATGGTGGAACGATCCGTCATCTGCGAAGAGCAGGCGGATCGTGGCGAGCTTCTCGCTCAACCGCCGTCTCCGCTATCCTCCTCCAGCAAGCGGTCGATCACCTCCTGGAACGCCGCGAACTCATTCCAGCGATTCACGCGCACGCCCATGCCCCCGCCCTTGCTCACGAAGATCGTCGGGGTGCCGCTCACGCCCAACTCCGTGCCCAGGCGCATGTTGGCGCTGACCACTTCGGCGTGGCGGTCACTGTCGAGACAGCCGGCGAAGTCGTCCACGTCGAGACCGATCGCTGCGGCGTAGCTCTCGAAGGCGTTCATGGGGGGGCTCTGGCTCACCGACCACGTCGACTGGTGCGAGAAGAGCTGATCGTGGAAGGGCCAGAAGTACTGCTCGCCCTGGTCGAGCGCGCAACGCGCAGCCCGCGCCGCGAGAAATGCGTATGGATGCCCCGAGACAATCGGATAGTCGTGGAAGACGAATCGGGCGACCCCCTCGTCGACGTACGCCAAGTCGACCTGAGGCTTCACGAACGTGGCGAACTGCTGGCAGGCAGGACACTGAAAGTCGCCGAACTCCAAGATCGTGATGGGAGCGTTGGGATCACCACGCTCGACGCCAGTCGCGGTCGTGACCAGCCACTCGAGATCCTCGATTTCCCCCTCCACGATGCTCAGAATCGGCTGAGTCGCGGCAGAGCTCAAGCCGCCCCGCAGTGCCGACCATCCTAGGGCAGCGACGGTGATTACGGCCGTGGCACCCAAAACCACGTAGAACCCCTTCAGATCTCCGCTCTTCTTATCAGCCACTGTTCACTCCATTGCTCGAGATTCGGCCATAGCACGGCCCTCGTACCACTGATGTAACCCGCTACGTGGACTTCTGTAAGATGTTCCCCATTGTCGCTCGGTGCAAATCAGGGCAGGAGGGCTTCCATCACCGAGACGATATCGGAAAGATCGTCGAAGACCGCGTCGGCCCCGGTCGTCTCGAGCCGCCCTCGCGGGATTCGTCCGGTTGCCACGGCCAGAGTTCTCATGCCCTCGTGCTTTCCGCACTCCACGTCTCGCGGAGTGTCACCGACAATGACGGCCGACTCGGCGGCGAAGCGCACGCCCCAGGCCTCGAACGCCCGCTCGAGCGCGATGGCCGGCAAATGCTCACGTACCTCGTGGTCGGAGCCGTATCCGCCCACCTCGAAACGCTCGGCGAGGCCGACGGATCCGAGCTTCAGGCGTGCCCCTCGGATGATGTTGCCGGTGACCAGCCCCATGGCCACATCGGGCTCGGCCTCGAGCGCCTCGATGAGGTCCGCCACCCCCGGTAGCAGTCTCATTGGATTATCACCGATGCGAGCCTCGAGCTCCGTGATATACCGGTCCCAAAGCGAGGCGAGCCCGGCATCCACGGCCGCGTCCTCCAGCCCGGTATCCGTCAGCAACTCCCGAACGATCTGAGGGTCGGTCTTTCCCGAAAAGTCGTGCGAATCGATCGCTCCGGCCGTGCCGAACGTCTCCAACATCGCCGTGTGGAAGGAGACCTTGGCAGGTCCCCCCCGGACGAGCGTGCCGTCGATGTCGAAGAGAATGAGCGTTCGCATCGATCAGAGATCCATGAGAAGGGCCGGGTCCACGTTCCCGCCGCTCACAACCGCAACGACCCCTCGCCCTGCCGTCTCGACCCGGCCACTGAGCAACGCCGCGACCGTGGCCGCACCGGAGAACTCGACCACCAGGTTCTGCTCCTTGAACAGGAGCGAGGCGGCCGCGCGGATCGAGTCGTCATCCACGAGCACGACGTCGTCAACGAGCTCACGGACGTGCTCGAACGTCAAATCCCCGGTCCGCACCGGCAGAAGCCCGTCCGCGACGGACACGCTGGATTCGAGTATAACCGGACCGCCGGCCTCGAGCGCCGCCTTCATGGACGCGCCGCCCGCCGGCTCCACACCAAAGATCCGGAGGTCGGGCCGCAATCGGCGCAGAGCCGCCGCCGTTCCGCTGCACAGCCCCCCACCGCCGATGGGCACCAACACCGAGTCGAAGGCATCCCAGTCCTCAGCGATCTCGAGCCCTACGGTGCCCGCGCCGGCGATGATCGTCGGATCATCGAAAGGCGGGACCATCACGAGTCCCCGCTCCTGGGCGATGGACTCCGCCCTCGCCATCCGTTCCAGGGAGGTCGTACCCTCCAGCACGACCTCGGCGCCCAACCCTGTCGTCCCGTCCCGCTTGATCTGGGGTGAAGTGGTCGGCATCACCACGACCGCCTGTGTACCGTGGAGTTGAGCGGCCAGGGCGACGGCCTGTGCATGGTTCCCGGACGAGTACGTGATGACGCCCCTCGAACGGGCGTCATCCGAGAGCTGGGAAACGTAGTTGTACGCCCCCCGAAACTTGAAGGAACCCGTCCGCTGAAGCGATTCGAGCTTGAGTCGGATGTCGGAGCCCAACTCACGCGTCAATACGTCCGACGGGTCGAGCGGCGTACGCACGATGGCCGCGCGAATCCTCTCATGGGCCTCCCGGATGGCGTCCAGTCCGACTAGGCCGTCACTCACCTTCCGTGTCGGCGTCCGTTCCAACCGAGTCACCGGTCGTCGCGTCCATGGAAGCCCCGGCACCCTCGCCATCGGTTTCCTCGCCATCCGCTCCCTCGGCTTCGGCTCCGCCGCCGTCGGCGCCCTCGCCGACCGCTCCCTGTCCATCCGACTCCTCACCGTCCGCGGCTGCGCCGGACACCGACAACGCCATCGCCGGATCCTCCGGAATCACACGGGCCACGTCCATGACGGTGTCGTTGTCGTCGAGGTTCACGAGCCGGACACCCTGGGTCGCTCGTCCGATCACCCGGATCTCGTCGATGCGCTGACGATTGATGACGCCGTTGCGGGTGATCACCATGAGCTCATCCCCGGGCACCACCGACTTGATCGCGATGACTTTCCCCGTCCTGTCGGTGGTCTTCAGGTTGATCACGCCCTTCCCGCCACGGCTCTGGAGCCGGTAGGCGTCGATCTCGGAGCGCTTCCCCATCCCCGACTCGGAAACCACGAGCAACGTGGCCTCGTCGCGTGCCACCACGACCATGCCGACCACGTGGTCGTCGGCACCCAGACGAACGCCTCGGACCCCCTCCGCGGCCCGACCCATGACACGTGCATCCGACTCCCGGAACCGGATCGCGAGGCCGTTCCGCGTAGCGAGAATCACCTCGTCCTCACCGCTCGTGACCTGAACATCGATGAGCTCGTCGCCCTCACGGACGTTGATCCCGATCAGGCCCACCGAACGCACATTTCCGTAGGCGGACAGTGCCGTCTTCTTGATCTTGCCACCCTTGGTGCAAAACATGAGGTAGCGATCATCCGAGAATTCCCGGACCGGAACCACCGAGGCGATCTCGTCCGCGGGATCGATGTTCAGGAGGTTCACGATGGGCTTTCCGCGGGAATGCCGGCCAGCCGGCGGGACCTGCCATACCTTCAGCCAGTGGCACTGACCCGACCGTGTGAAGATCATCAGATATTCGTGGGCGGACGCCACGAAGAGGTGCTCCACCCAATCCTCCTCCTTGGTGCCCATCCCCTGGAGTCCTCGCCCTCCACGCCGCTGGGCACGGTAGGTATCGACCTCGGTCCGTTTCACGTATCCCTCGCGTGAGACCGTGATGACCATTTCCTCGTCCGCGATCAGGTCCTCGACCTCCAACGCGGATGCGTCCCCGACGATCGAGCTCCGCCGGTCGTCCCCGTACTTCTTGTCGATCGCCGCGAACTCTTCGGTGATGATCTCGATCCTGCGATCGCGGCTGTCGAGAATCGCGCGGAGTTCCTCGATGGTGGCGAGCACCGCGGTGAGTTCCTCTTCGAGCTTCTCCATCTCCAGCCCGGTGAGGCGGGCCAACCGCATGTCCAGGATCGCCTTGGCCTGCCGTTCGGAGAGCTCGAAGGACTCTTGAAGACTCGTCGACGCGATCTCGGCGTCCCTCGAGCCGCGGATGATCTTGATGACTTCGTCGATATTGTCGACGGCGATCTTGAGGCCCTCGAGGATGTGCGCTCGTTCCTCAGCCTTGTTCAGATCGAAGGTCGTCCGGCGCACGACCACCACGTGGCGGTGGTCGATGAAGTACTGGAGCATCTGCCGGAGCGTAAGAACGCGCGGCACGCCATCGACCAGCGCCAGCAGAATCGTGCCGAACGTGGACTGCATCTGGGTATGCTTGTACAGCCGGTTCAAGACGATTTCGGGGATCGCGTCCCTCTTGAGCTCGATCACGACCCGGAGGCCGTCCCGGTCGGACTCGTCCCGCATGTCGCGGATGTCGGTCAGCTTCTTGTCCCGCACGAGCTGGGCGATCTGTTCGATCAGGCGGGATTTGTTGACCATGAACGGGATCTCGGTCACGACGATGCGCTCGGAGTGGTCGTCGACCGGTTCGATGATGGCGCGCGCGCGCATGACGATGCGGCCCCGACCGGTCCGGTAGGCATCCTCGATGCCCGAGCGACCACAGATATACCCGCCCGTCGGAAAGTCCGGGCCCGTCACCAGCTCCTCGAGACGTTCCTGTGGAAGATCCGGATCGGAGATGAGCGCCGTCGCGGCGGCGAGAACCTCCCGGAGATTATGCGGCGGGATGTTGGTCGCCATTCCCACGGCGATCCCCGAACTGCCGTTGACCAGCAAGTTCGGCACCTTCCCGGGAAGCACCGTCGGCTCTTCCAGGCGCCCATCGAAGTTGGGCGTGAAGGCGACCGTCTCCTTGTCGATGTCCTCCAGAAGCTCCATCGCCAAGGCGGTGAGCCGGGCCTCGGTATACCGGTACGCCGCCGCCGAATCACCGTCAATGGACCCGAAGTTTCCCTGGCCGTCGACCAGGGGGTAGCGAAGCGAGAACTCCTGGACCATCCGCACCATCGAGTCGTACACGGCGGAATCGCCATGGGGGTGGTACTTACCCAGTACGTCACCGACCACCGTAGCCGATTTCTTGTACCCGCGCCCCGAGCTCAGCCCGAGCTCGCTCATCGCATACAGGATGCGCCTGTGAACCGGCTTCAGGCCGTCGCGTACGTCGGGGAGCGCTCTCTGCACGATCACGCTCATCGAGTAGTCGATGAAGGAATCGCGCATCTCGTCTTCGAGAAGACGCTCGAGAACTTTCTCTCCACCCAATATGAGTTCGTCGTCTGCCATCAATCAGCCTTGAAAAGAGCGTGTGCGTCGCGCTCGATCGAGCGGGAGGCGGAGACGCGGAAGGGGCCGGCGGGTCGTTCGCTACCGGAAGAAAATGGACCGCAATTTATGACTTCGAGGATGCGCCTCAAAGCGACTCCGCGAAGGGATGGTCAAACAGGTCTAAGTCGTTGAAAACTAACGAAAAAGAGGCCCTCGAACAATTCCTCGGGGGACTGTTAGTTCCGGGGCCGGAATCGCCTGCTGGAGGGCGGGTTCGTGAGGCCTCTCAGGAGGGACGAAAAGCGGCGATCGGACCTCATGACATCCCAGACCGGATCGGTTCTCAAGGACACCAGGCGTCGGTCGCGATCACGGACGGCCTGCCTCAACGAAGCCATCGCCCCTTCGGTGTCTCCCACCCCCGCCTGCGCCGCAGCCAAGTACACCGGTGAGACGAGCTCACCCTCGGCCGCCTGTTCCCGTAGAACGTCCAGGCGCCACTCCCAATATCCCTCGGCGCCGTCCTCGCGTAACCGGCTCTCGAGCCGGTCGACCGATTCGGCGTCACCCTCGGTGAACTCCACCCACATCCGTCTCAAGTCGAGAATCTCCTCGTACTCGCCCGTGGAGGCGTAGAGGAGCTCGAGGGCCTCCCACGCCTCTTCGTGGTCAGGCGAGATCGCGCAGACCTGGTTCAGGATCTCGGCGGCCTCCTCGGTACGCCCTGTCGCTTTGAGCCTCTGGGCCGCCGCAACCAGGCGGGCCGGATCCTCCGAGGCCATGCGCTCGCTCTGGGACGCCCAACCCGCCGAGGCCGCTCGGAGCTGGCTGCCCACCGGTGTATAGCTATCGAGGATGGCTGTGGAGTCGCGCCTGAAGTCACCGGCGCTCGCCACGAGGGCCGAATCGACCGAGATCACGGTGACGGCGTCCGGGGCACCCGGCCCGGTGCCCGGCCCGGCGCCCGGTCCAGCGCCCGACCAGACGTCGACCCCGACGTTCTCGGGCGACGACATGCGGACGACGCGGACCTCGGTCATGAGGTCCCCCTGATCGCTTGCCGAGAGGGGATCGATCACTCCTTCGTCAAACTGCTCTTCGATGAGCGCCAGGATGTCGTGCGCCTCGGGCAGCTCCGGATCCAACTCGAACGCCTTCAGCGCAAGCACCCGCGCCCTCCCCAGGGCTTCCGTCGGATCCGACGACTGGGACATGCCCAGCAACAACTCGGCGCCGGCCAGGCCGGCATAAGCACCTGCGAACTCCGGGTCCTCTCCAAGCGCCCGGCTGTACTGCTCGATGGCGGCCCGAAGTCCCTCCGGCGTCTCACGGGATTGCTCGAAACGGGCCCGCATGAACGCCTCGGTGGCCCCGGGCACTTCACTCACCGGCGTGTACGAGAGCATGGGCGTAGCCCCGGCCGTCGACAGCGGCCCCTTGATCTCATGCGCGATGGCGTCGGCCACCTCACTCTGAAGAGCCAGGACGTCCGAAAAGCCCCGTTCGTAGCTCTGCGCCCAGATGTGGGTGTCGCTCGCTCCGTGGATGAGCTGCACGGTGATTCGGACCTGGTCGCCGGCTCGGAACACCGAGCCCTCCACGATGGCCTCCACGCCGAGCTCCCGCGCAATTTCGGGCACGGTCTTGTCTGTGGCGGCGTACTGCGCCACGGACGTCCGCGACACCACTCGCACCTCCGGAAGCTGACTCAGGCGCTCGAGTAACGCCTCGTGCATGCCCGCGGCGAAGTAGTCCTGTTCTGCGTCCTCCGAAAAGTTCTGCAGAGGCAGGACGGCGAGAGAACGGATCGCCTCGCCCGGATCGTACGCCACGGGAGTGATCGAGCCCCCCACCCTGGTCAACCCGTCGCTGCCTCCGACCGTGTTGAGGGTCCACCAGGAGCCGACGCCACCCACTGCGAGCAGCGTCACGACCAGAAAAGCCAGACGAGGAAGAATTCCGGCGGCCGTACGGTCGGGGAAGTCGCCCTCACCATCCATGGCGTCCGTCACCTGGATGCCCTCGGAGGTGATATCGAAAACCCAGGCGAGCGCCATGACCACGGGGAACCCCAGAATCGTGAAGACCACCACGAGCTGGAGAGCCCACTCGGCCGAAAAGGCAGGCAGGACGATCTCGCCGAGCTGCAACACCACGAAGGCGAAAGCCGCGTAGCCTACAGCTACGCGAAAGACATGGCGTCGCCGTAGTTCCGCCATGAAACAAGCCAGCCTGGAGGGTTGCTCATCCATGGTTGTCAGCTGATCACTCCCAAGTGCCGAGAAGGCCCTACCCACTTCCAACATCGCTCCGCCCTCACCCTCCTTCAAGCCTGCCGAATGGCGCCGCCCGCATGGCGTTGCCCGAACATCGAAGGCCTAATCAATGAGAGGCGGCTCTGGATCCATTCGTTAACGAAGGGAGCCCTCAGGCCACGGCGATGAAGTCGGTGACCTCGTTCCAACCCGCCGCTTCGAGTTCGGCGCGGATCCGCCCTCGGGCACCCTCCTGGCCGACGGCCGCCACCGAAAAGCACTCCCGGTATCGATTGACCGCCGACGGGGGGATGACCGGGGCGCCGTGGATGCTCTGACCGATCTTTCGTGGATCCAAGTCGACGAACGCCCGAACGGTTCCGCCCTGCTCCCCGACCCCCCGCGCGAACGCCTTCCCGATTGGACCGGCCCCCCAGACCACCAATCCATCGCGATCTCGGGCCAACGTGTCGAGCAGGTAGTGGATCTTGCAGCGTCGAAAGGCCTCGGGAGTGTAAGCGACGTGCCGAACGGAGGCCCGGTCCTCCCGGATCCGCCATTGGAGCAGCACCCGATCGACCGCGGTCAGCCGAGCACCGGATCGCCACAGACGAAGCAACAGATCGTAGTCCTCGGGCCATCCCCGGTCGACGTATCCGCCCACGCCCGCCACCACGCCCGCCCTCAGGAAGAAGGTGGGGTGCGCCAGCGGGCATTCGATGAACAGGTTCCTCTCCACATCCTCGGGCGTGCGAATCTCGTTGATCCAGTCCTCGTACCGTCGACCCCCGTCCCTTACCTCGGAGTCGGGGAAGTACCGCACACCCGCACCGCAGCCGGCCAGGTCGGGCCGTTCCTCCAGTAGCGCGAACTGTTCAGCGAAGCGAGCCGGCTCGGCGATGTCATCGGCGTCCATGCGCGCCAGGTAGCGGCCGCGCGCGCGTGCCCGACCCGCCTCGAGCGCACGCACGATTCCCTCGGGCTCCTGGCGGACCAGGCGGACGCGCGGGTCCTCGGCGGCCCAAGCGTCGAGAAGCCGCGGGCTCTCGTCCGTCGAGCCGTCGTCCACGGCCAGCACCTCGAAGTCCTCGAACGTCTGCGCACGGAGCGACGCGATGCACTCCGGCAGGTACGGCGCGGCATCGCGCACCGGGAGAAGAACCGAGATTGGCGCCGCCATCTCAGCCGACGGCCTCGCCCGCTGCAACGCCCACCCCCCCGCCCAATACCTCGGCGAGATACCGCCCCGTCGCGCTCTCGGGAACGGAAGCCACGGCCTCCGGACGTCCCATGGCCACCACCTGTCCTCCCAGAGCGCCCGCGCCCGGCCCCAGGTCGATGACCCAATCGGCCGCCTTGATCACTTCCAGATTGTGCTCGATCACGAGCACGGAGTTTCCGGCATCCACCAAGCGGCTCAACACCTGCAGGAGCTTCCTTATGTCCTCGCCCGAAAGGCCGGTCGTGGGCTCGTCCAGGATATAGAGCTTACGCCCCTTCTTTCCGGACGCGCTCGCAAGCTCCCGGGCAATCTTGAGCCGCTGGGCCTCGCCGCCGGACAGGGTCGGGGCCGGCTGACCGAGCTTGAGGTATCCGAGACCGACCTGTTGGAGCTGCCAGAGGATTCGTCCCAGCCGCTCCTGGCGGATGAAGAAGCGAATCGCCTCGTCGACCGTGAGGTCGAGCACTTGCGCGACGCTTCGTCCCTTGAAGTGGACGTCCAGCAGCTCGGCTCGGTAGCGCGTGCCCCGGCAAGCGTCGCACTGGATGTAGACGTCGGCCATGAAGATCATCTCGATCTCGACGAAGCCCGCCCCCTGGCACGCTTCGCACCGGCCGCCTTTGACGTTGAACGAGAAGGCCCCGGCACCGTAGCCCCGCTCCCGGGCCAGCGGCTGGGCCGCGAACAGCTTCCGGACCTCGTCCCACGCCTTGATGTAGGTGACGGGGTTGGAGCGTGGTGTTCGTCCGATCGGGGATTGATCAACCAGAACGACCTCGTCGAGCATCGCCGTCCCCTCGATGGATCCGACGTCGCCGACCAGCTCTCCGAGGTGCTCCCGGGCACTCGTCTCGCCACCCTTCAGCTCCCGCTCCAGGGCGCGGTAGAGGACGTCGTGAACCAGGGTCGACTTGCCGGACCCAGACACTCCGGTCACGACCGTCATCGTCACGAGCGGAATGTCGACGTCCACACCCTCGAGGTTGTGGAGGCGCCCACCGGTGAGGCTCAGCTTGGGCCCATCCACTCGCCTTCGTTGATCCGGGACCGGAATCTCCGCCCGCCCCGAGATGTACCGCCCGGTGATGGTGTCGGCCCTGGTGAGTTCGTCGGGAGAGCCCTGGAAGACGACGCTGCCACCCTTGTCTCCCGAAGCGGGGCCCAGTTCCACGACGTGGTCGGCTTCGTGGATGGCCAGCGGATCATGCTCGACGACCACCACGCTGTTCCCCGCATCGCGCAGTTGCCCCAGAAGCGTCAGCAGGGCCGATGTGTCCTGGGGGTGCAGCCCCACCGTCGGCTCATCGAGCACGTACAGCGTATCCACCAGCCGAGAGCCCAACGAGTTGGCGAGATTGATGCGCTGGGCCTCACCCCCGGAGAGGGTTCGCATCTGCCGATCCAGAGAGACGTATCCGAGGCCCACGTCCACGAGAAAAGCCAGGCGAGCGCGTAGCTCCCGGACAATCGTCTCCGCGATCTGCGTCTCCATCTCGCTCAACTCGAGTCCGGCCACCCATGCCTGGACTCCTTCGATCGGGAGCCCGCTCACCTCGGCGATCGACCGACCGCCGATTCTGATGTTGAGCGCGCCCGGTCGAATCCGTGCGCCGCCGCAGTCACGGCATATCTGTGGACTCTGGTACTGGCGAAGAAAGACACGGATGTACTGCTTGTAGCGCTTCCGCTCCCGGCCGACCAGGAAGGGGATGACCCCCTTGAAGCCCTCCGCACCGTAGAGGACCGCCTCGCGGAAATCCTCGGGAAGCTCCGACCACGGACTGTAGAGTGACGCGCCCTGGGCGAGGGTGAACTCGCGCAGCTTGGCCCGCTCACGTTTGTAGCGGGGCTTCGACCATGGGTCGACCGCACCCTCTTCGATGGAGCGCGCGGGGTTCGGTATGATGAGCTCGACGTCGTAGTCCAGCGTGGCGCCGAAGCCCGTACACAGGGGGCACGAGCCGTAGGGGTTGTTGAAGGAGAACAGCTGGGGGGTGGGGTCGAAGAATTCGATCTCGGGGTGCTTGGGACACCGGAAGTGCTCCGTGAACGCCATGCGTTCGGTGACTTCGCGAGAACCGGAGCCACCACCCTCGCCATGGACCAGGACGATGGCCTCGCCCTCGCCCTCCACGAAGCACGTGCTCATCGAGTCGGCCAGGCGATCGCGGTCCTCGGAGGAAATCGTCAGGCGATCCACGACGACGAGCGCCTCCGCCACGTCTGTGAGATCGAAGCCGACGTGCTCCACGGTGTCCGCTCCCTCCTCGCCCAAATCGACCAGCACCCCACCCGCGAGGATGCGGACGAACCCCATCGCCCGAAGGTTCTCGACCACGAGGGAGTGCTTCACCCGGCCCGAGAGCTTCAGGGGAAAGGTCACCTGGATCGGCGTGCCCGCGGGCAAGGCCAGCACGCGACCGACCGCGGTCGTCACGGAGTCGGGGCGCACCTCGTCCCCACACGACGGACAGTACGTGCGGCCCACCCGTGCCCACAGCAGGCGGAGGTAGTCGTAGACCTCGGTGGCGGTCCCCACGGTGGAGCGACTCGACTTCGTGGGATTCTTCTGCTCGATGGCCACGGCCGGCGAGATTCCCTCGACCGAATCCACGTCGGGCTTCTCCATGCGCTCGAGGAACTGCTTCGCGTAGGTGGAGAGCGACTCGACGTACCGGCGCTGCCCCTCCGCGAACAGGGTGTCCAGGGCCAGCGAAGACTTACCGGATCCGGAGGGCCCGGTGACGACCGTGAGCGATCGTCTGGGCAAGTCGAGGTCCAGATTCTTGAGGTTGTGCTGGCGCGCGCCGCGGATGCGGATCCAATCGTCCATGCACGGAATAGCACAATAATCCGGGAGGCGCGCAACGCCCGCTCGTCGGAACACCCCCGTCGCCCAACGGGTAGCCCGAAAGCTCGCGTCAGCCACTCACCGAGGGAGTTCGCGAAGTGCCTCCACCCCAGGGCGACGTTCAGGAAGAAGAAGCGCTCGGGAAGGCCTACGACGCCCGCCTGATGAGGCGGCTGCTCCATTACCTGCGACCCTATCGGCTGCAGGTCGCCGTGGCGATCGCGATCCTCATGGCCTCGTCACTTCTGCAGGTCGTCGGGCCCTGGTTGACCCAGATCGCCATCGACGACGTGATCCCCGACCGCAACACTTCCCTTCTGGCTACGCTCGCGGCCGCTTACTTCGCGTCGGTCGTGGCCGGCTTCGTCCTACTCTACGTCCAGAGCGTCCTCACGACCTGGTTGGGTCAGCGGGTCATGTACGATCTGCGTACGGAAATCTTCAAGAAGCTGCAGCGGCTCGACTTGAGCTTCTACGACAAGAATCCCGTGGGCCGCCTCATGACCCGTATCACGAGCGACGTCGAGACGCTGAACGAGCTCTTCAGCTCGGGGGTCGTCGCGGTTTTCGGCGACCTTTTCACGCTCGGCTTCATTCTGAGCGCCATGCTCTACATGGACTGGAGGCTCGCCCTGGTCACGTTCAGCGTCCTGCCGTTCGTGGTGCTCACGGCCTTCCTGTTTCGGGCGAGGCTGCGGACCGCCTACCGCGACATCCGCGTACGGTTGGCGCGCATCAACGCGTATCTCCACGAACGCATCACCGGAATCGTGGTGGTCAAGCTCTTCAACCGGGAGGAGCACGACACGCGGCGTCTCGCCAAGATCAACAAGGACTACCTGGAGGCCCACCTCCGGTCGATTACCTATTACGCGCTCTTCTTCCCGGTCATCGAGCTCTTCACCGCCATCGCGTTGGCGCTCATCATCTGGAGGGGGGGCGCCAGCATGCTGGAGGGCGTGGTTACCGTGGGCGTGTTGGCCGCCTTCATCCAGTACGCGCGCCGCTTCTTCCGGCCCATCCAGGATCTCTCGGAGAAGTACAACCTCCTCCAGTCGGCCATGGCGTCGTCCGAGCGGATATTCAAGCTGATCGACCGCGAGATCGACATCGTGGACCCACCGCATCCCGTGTTCCTGAAACGCCCGGTGCGCGGCGAAATCGAGTTCCAGGGCGTGTGGTTCGCGTACGGGAAGCTTCAGGGGGACGGCCCCGAGGGCGTCACCGCGGCCCATAGCACCACCGACAGCACCGCCGCCAACTCCGCTGCCGATTCCGCCGCCGACTCTGCCGCCAATGATGACTGGGACTGGGTCCTGAGGGACGTCAGCTTTCGAGCCGCACCAGGCGAGCGACTCGCGATCGTGGGGCACACCGGGGCCGGAAAGACGACCATCATCCACCTGCTCATGCGCTTCTATCAGCCGCAACGTGGCCGCATCCTGCTCGACGGTGAGCCGATCGACCGGCTGGGGCTGGACCAGCTTCGCGAGCACATCGGTCTCGTGCTTCAGGACGTCTTCCTCTTCAGTCAGGACGTCGCCCACAACATCCGACTCGGGGCGCAGGACATCCCGGACGATCGCCTGCACGAGGCGGCCGAGCGGATTGGCGCCGCGCCCTTCATCGAGCGCCTGCCGGATGGGTACAACCAGGAACTAGGTGAACGCGGAGCGACCCTGTCGGTCGGGGAGCGCCAGCTCGTGTCCTTCGCGCGGGCACTCGCCTTCGACCCGCGGGTCCTGGTGCTCGACGAAGCCACGAGCTCGGTCGATTCGGAGATCGAAGCCAAGATCGAGGAGGCCACCGACGCGCTCATGGCCGGCAGGACCTCCCTGGTCATCGCCCACCGGTTGTCCACCGTGCTGGGGGCGGACCACATCGTGGTGTTGCACCACGGGGCGTTGTGTGAAGAGGGGACCCACGAGGAACTGCTGGAGCATGGTGGGCTCTACGCCCGGCTCCACGAATTACAGTTCGCGAGGACGCCGGCGGCGTAGTTGAGCCGGTTTAGCGCTGCGCTCCCGAGGCAGCTGCCTGACCCGCGGTCTCGGCCCTCGGACCGTCAGGAACCAAGGCGGCGGCCAAGCTGTCCGCAACGATCGCGGCGGCGATACTATCCGCCACCATCCGAGCCAACGCGAGTTCCTCGGCCTCCGCCTCCATCGCGTCGTACCGTTCGGATACGGGCACGATCCTTCCACCGACGCGCATGTCCGGCTCGACGCCCGGGGGATAGCCATCCACGGGCTCCAGGGCGTCCTCGGTGTAGCGGCTCGAGGGATTCCACAGCACCCACTCTTCGATGCCGGCATCGTACGTCGCCTGAATCTGTGCGCGGACCTCCGGCGCTTCGTATCGGGGCGCACCCAGCGTGAAGTCCTGAAGCCACGGCCGCGTAGTACCCGCCCCCTCGACCGCTTTGGAGCGCTCCAACCCGGCCACCAGGGCCTGGCGCACGATCTCATAGGGGTGCCCGTTGGGGTCCTGGATGCCGAAGCTCCCCGTCCAATAGTGAGACGGATAGACCATGGGGAGCGCCACGTCGACCGACCCGATGAAACGCTCCCAGTACTGGCCGATCCCCACGTCGCTCTGGGCGGACGTCGTGGCCCCGAAGACATCCATCGTCATGGCGACGCCGGAATTCTGCAGTTCGGCCCGTGCGTACTCCAGAAACGCCCCGACGGCGTCTCTGCGACGACGCCCGTCGGCACCCGGGTAGACGGCCCGGTCCAGGTCCGCCTGGGGGGCGTCCGCGAAACGGACGTAGTCCCACTGGACTTCAGGGAAACCGATGGCGGCGGCTTCCTTCGCCAATTCGACGTGATAGTCCCACACCCGCTGATCGTGGAGGTTGGCCCACAGCAGCCCCTTGCTGTCCACCCACACGCCGCCCGCGGTGTCCTGCACCGCCCACTCCGGCTTCGATCGGATCAGGAGCGGATCCTTGACGATCACGATGCGGGCGATGGGATAGAGGCCCGCCCGCCGGACTCGCTCGAGGAGCCCCACCAGGTCCCGAATCCGAATCTCCTGATCCGCGCCCGCCTCACGAGCCGTCATGACATCGGTCGGATAGCTCACGTAGCCCGAGGCGTCCTTGAGGTCGATCACGAACGTGTTGATTTCGGTCCGTGTCGCCAGATCGATGAGCGCCTGCGAACGCGTGCTGGACCCGGCCGCCCAGGCGCTCACGTAGATACCCTTCACCGCATCGGGCCTCTCGAACCGCAGGGGCTCCGTCGGCAAGATCAGCGGGGGAACGGAGCCGCCCGCGCCAGTCCGGGCGGTCGGCGCCGGAAGAGTCGCGTCCGGACCCGCGGCCAGCCAGGCCAGGGTCCGATCACGGGCGCTCACCTCGGGCTCGGCGTCGACATCCGTGTCACCATCCTCGTCGTGACCGGCGTCATCGTCATCGCCGTCGTGATCACCCTCGGCTTGGGCGGCGGCGGTCTCGTGCTCGTCATCACGGTCGGAACCGGACTCGTCGCCGCTGCGCGCATCCGTGGTGTCGACGCCGCCCGCGACCGTCGATCCGCTTCGAGCCTCGGCCGAGCCCCGCCTCTCGAGCACGGGTCTCACGTTCAAGGCGCTCGAAATGGGTGCCGGATTCGCCGCCACCAGGTCCGGGTTCGTCCCGACGTTCGACGCCAGCACCGATGAGGCCAGCGCGGCTGCCCCCTCGGACGCCTGGCCCGGCTGGGCAGAATCACTGCCGCACGCGGACAAGAGCACGAGAAGAGTCGCCGCCGGAAGCGGCGCGTATCGGGACAGCAGCGGTCGCAAAATCAGATCTTCCCTTTGGAGAGGGTCCCCGGTCGATCCTGCTGGGGCAAGAACTGGGTGATCAGGTCGGCCGTGCGCTCGGCCGATCCTCGATGATTCTCAATATAGTCCATGGCGCGCTGGCCGGGGTCCTCATTTTTTTGCGGTGTTTCGAGCCACTCCCTCAGGGCATGGACAAAGGCCTCCACGTCGGCGACCGACCGGGCGGCACCGGCCGCCAGAAGGCGCGCCGCATGGACCGAGCCCCGGTACCCCGGGCCGATGACCATGGGCACCCCGGCCGCGGCCGGTTCGAGCACAGAGTGGAGGCCGCCCCTGTGGAGTCGGCCCCGATGAAATCCCCCGCCCACGTAAGCGACCGACGCCAGAGCATACAGATCCGCGAGCACACCGACGCGGTCCACGAGAATCACGTCGGCGTCATGGACCGACCCAGCCTCGGCTTCCCCGAGGAGCGCGGGTGTCCATCCATCCGCCGCCAACACCCGACCGAGTCTGGCAAAGTCACAGGCGTCGGGCTCGTGAGGCGCCAAGACCATGCGCAGACCGGGGACCGCCTCACGCAAGAGAGCCGCCGCCGGGATGAGCACGTCCTCGTCCGACGGCCACGTCGAGCCGGCCACCAGGATCGGCCCTCGCTCGGCACCCGCGTCGCCGAAGACCCGCATACCGAAGACACGCATATGGGGTGCGTTGCGGTCGATCCGCGCGACTCGGTCCCGGACCGCGTCGATCCCGGGGTCGCCGGTCACCGTCACGCGTTCGCTTCTCACCCCGAGGGCACCGAACCGCTCACCGTCCTCCCGGGAAACCGCGGCAACCGCGCCAAGGCTCCGAAATGCCCCACGAAGGAGGAGCCGGCCGGCGACACCGAGCCTTCCGGCTCCCTTCGGCAGGGTGCCTGCGATGAGGACCGTCGGCACACCGCGAGCCCGCGCCTCGGCGGCAAGAGTGGGCCAGACCTCGCGCTGCGTGAACATGATCACGGCCGGCCGAACGGCGTCCAGGACGGGTCCCATCACACCCGGAAGGTCCCACGGCAGGTAGGAAGAAATGTCTGCCGGAAAATCCTCGCACACACGCTCGGCCGAGGGCGAAAAGAACGTGAAGACCACCCGGAGCCCGGGTGTGCGCCGGCGAAGCACATCGATGACGGCCCGAGCCTGGAGCGACTCACCGACCGAAGAGGCGTGCACCCAAATGATCGGTTGATCGACAGCGGGGGTGTGGCCCGTCCCCCGACCGCCATCGCCATCGGAGTGAACCCCGCGCCCCCACGCAGCCAAGCGCTCGTGGGCATCCCGCCTGCCCCGCAGCCCCCGAGCGAGCTTCGACTCCCCGCTCATCATCGCCGGAGAAAGGACGCGCAGGGCCCGCAACGCGGTTCGGTACAACGCCTGGGGAAGTGACATGGCGAACGATGCTCTCTAGCGGAGTCGTGAAGCAGCGTATCTTATTACATGGGGAGTGGGTTAACACGGGGAGTGGATCTACGCGGGGAGCTGGGGTACAGGGGATCGAGCGATTGACGACATGCGACAGGGGACGGGATTGCGAAGGATCACGGGCGGGAGGATCAGGGGCGCCATGAGCCGACGGCTCTGGATTCGCTTTTCGCTGGGGGCCGGTATCGTGGTCCTTATCGCCTCCCTGGCCTCGGCCTGCTCGCCCATGTACGTGATTCGCGCCGGCATCGCGGAGGCGAAGATCCTGCGTGCCCGACGCCCCATTCCCGAGGTGATTCTCGATCCCGCCACCGATGATCGCACCAAGACCAAGCTCACCTTCGTGGTGGAGGCGCGGAATTACGCGATCGACGTGTTCGAACTCGACGTGGGGCGCTCCTACACGTCCTTCTCGCAACTGGAGTCCGACACGCTCGCCATGGTCCTTTCCGCGTCCCAGAAGGACCAACTCACGCCGAAGACCTGGTGGTTCCCCATCGTTGGAAGAGTCCCCTACAAGGGGTATTTCAACGAGGACGCCGCGATGCGGGAGCAGGAGGATCTCGAGGAGGACGGCTTCGACACGTTCCTTCGGCCCACCGCCGCGTTCAGCACGCTCGGGTGGTTCGCGGATCCGCTTCTATCCTCGCTGATCCGGCTCGACGAGGTCGATCTGGTCGAGACGGTGCTTCACGAGCTGTCCCACAACCACCTCTTCGTGAAGGGACAGGTCCGATTCAACGAGAGCTTCGCCACGTTCGTCGGAAGAGCGGGCGCGATCGAGTTCTTCTGCAACCGCGAGGGGGGCGGCTCCGATACCGTGAAGTGCCTCCGGGCCCAATCCCGTTGGCGTGATCACCAACGGTTCGAGGACTTCATCAACGATCTGGTCGAGGAGCTGGAGGTCGTGTACCAGGACACGACCCTGGCATACGACACCAAGCTGGTTGAACGAGAGCGGATCTTCGACGAGAGCCGCGAGAGATTCTCGACGGAGGTGCAGCCCACCTTCGAAGCCAGCACGTACCAGAGCTTTCTGGTCGCTCCGCTCAACAACGCCACGTTGCTGACGCGCATCCGCTACCACCATCGTCTGCAGGATTTCCAGACCCTCATGGAGCGGGAGGGCGACCTGCGACGAGCCGTCCAGTATCTCAAGGACGGGGTCGACGGCGTAGACGATCCGTTCGACCTGCTTCCCGTCGGTTGACCGACCCGCTGACCGACCCACTCGGGGTCTACGCCAACCGTGAGGCCGAGGCCTCGCGGTCGGCCGACTCATGGCGGGCCCGCTTCGATACCCTGGCCAACCAGAGGATGGGCGTGATGCTGGCCCTGGTGGCAGTGGGTGTCGCGTATCTCGCCGTCCCGAGTGCTCGGCTGCTTCTCGTCGTGGTCGCCCTCACGCTCTTCGTGATCTTCATGGTGCTGGTCGTGAAGCATGCACGAGTCCGCCACCGCGAGATCTGGCACCGCGAGTTGGCCCAGGTGGCCCGCGAGGCGGGGCATCGGCGGCTGCGCCGCTGGGAGGAGTTTTCCGACCCCGGACCGGAGCCACTGCCCGACCATCCCTACGCGGACGACCTCGACGTATTCGGTCATGCGTCCCTACACGTGCTCCTCGGCACCACGTGCACGCGCCCGGGAGCCGACATGCTCACCGACTGGCTGCTGGCCCCCGCTCCTCCAGAGGTCGCGCGACAGCGACAGACCGCCGTGCGGGAGTTGGCGCCGGCGATCGAGTTCCGAGACGACCTTCAGGCCTTGGGCCGCATCGCGGGACCGGTCGAGCCCAAACAGCTCCGGCTTCTCCTGGAGTGGGCCGAAAGCCCCCCATGGCTGCTACCCAAGAGTGCCCTGAGGCGGCTGGCCATGGCGCTCCCGGCGTTCACGATCGCGACGGCGGGCCTCCATATCTCGGGCGTCATACCATATCTGTGGATCGTTCCCGTCGCCCTCGCGATGGATGTCGCCAGGCGCTACACCGGACGTATCCACGACGACTTCGCGCGTACCTCCAGCGGGGAGTCGGGCCTCCGGCGGTATCACACGATCGTGGCGCATATCTCGAAGGGAGAGTTCGAAGATCCCCTCCTGGCCGAGCTTCGTGACAGTTTTCTCGGAAGCGGGGAGGCCCCGGCGGAGTCTCTCGAGCATCTCTTTCGGCTCGTGGAGTTGTCGAACGTCCGGTACAACGGCCAGATCCACTGGCCCCTGAACACACTGACCCTGTGGGACATTCACGTACTCGTGAGGCTCGAACGCTGGAAGCAGCGGCACGGCCGGGCGCTTCGCGGCTGGATGGTGGCCCTGGGCCGGACCGATGCGCTCTCGGCGCTGGCCGCGCTCGCGCACGCACACCCCGACTGGGCCTTTCCGGAGATCGCCGATGGCCAGGCCGGCGAACCCCCTCGACTGGAGGCACGGGCGCTCGGCCATCCCCTTCTCGCCCCGCAGACCGCGGTACGCAACGACGTCGACCTCGGACCCCCGGGCAGCCTGCTCCTGGTCACCGGCTCCAACATGTCGGGCAAGAGCACGCTGCTCAGGGCCATCGGCGCCAACGTCATCCTGGCGGGCGCCGGTGGGCCCGTGTGCGCAGAGGCGATGGCTCTTCCCGTCGCCGATCTCCGCACGAGCATGCGTATCCGCGACTCACTCGAGGAGGGGATCTCCTACTTCATGGCCGAGCTCAAGCGCCTCAAGGCGGTGTGCGATGCGGCGAGCGCCGCCGGCGAGAGGCCCGTCCTCTACCTTCTCGACGAGCTACTCCAGGGCACCAACACCGCGGAGCGGCAGATCGCGGCCCGCCGCATCCTCCATCACCTCCTGGATCAACACGCCATCGGTGCGGTGACCACCCATGACCTCACGCTGGCCGAGGAGGAGGATCTCAAGGACCGAGCCGTGCTGGTTCACTTCCGTGAATCCCTGGAGACCCGTGAGGGTGATCCGCCCATCGCGTTCGACTATCGACTCCGTCCCGGGCTCGCGACCTCGACGAACGCGCTTCGGCTCATGGAGATCATGGGGCTCGCGGTGCCCGAGGACGGGGCGAGCTAGCCGCTTTGTCGCTTCACCCGCAGGTGTTGGGGTGACAAAGCGCGTCCCCCGTCATACTTTCTGTGCCCGCGGGTTCCGTTGGTCGACTGAACCGCCTGCCCCTGTTCCCGGGTAGGCACCGCGTTGGCGGGGAATGTACCAGCCATTGGATTCACGTGGTTTCACAGGAGCGGGCTATGCAACGCATTAGTAGACTCACTTTGGCTCTCGCGACGGCTATCGCCCTCGCGAGCCCCACCCTCATCAGTGCCCAGGCGATGTCCTCAGCCGAGCCATTCAAGGTCGGGACTTTCGAGATCGCGGGAGCGCCGACGGTGGGCGTCGTCCTCAGGGACGCTCTGATCATCGACCTCGCGGCGGCGAACACGGCGCTCGAGATCGATCCGATGTACGCACACGTCAACGCGCCGGCGGACATGCTCGAGCTGATCGGGCAGTACGAGTACGGTCTCAAGTACCGGATCTACGAGATCGTCAACAACGTGGTGGGCAACAACCTGCTTGGAGCAGACTACGTTCACCGTGTCGAGGACGTGGACATCCTTGCGCCAATCCTGTATCCCAGCAAGATCATGAACGCTGCGGTCAACTTCTACACGCACGCGTGTGAAGGCTGCACCGAGGAGGAGTTGGCCGCAAACACCCGGGAGCGCCAGGCGAATCGGGGGGTGCCGTACCTGTTCCTCAAGCCGACCCGCGGCGCGGTTATCGGCGACGGCGATGACATCATAATGCCTTATGGCCGTGATCGGATCGAATGGGAAGTCGAGTTGGCTGTCGTATTCGGCCGCGCGGGCAAGTACATCTCTGCTGGCCGCGCGTACGACCACGTGTTCGGCTACATGGTCGCCATGGATATCTCCGATCGTGGCGGGCGTCCGCCGGGTGGGTACGGCTCCGGTTCGGACTGGTTCGTCGGGAAGGGCCATGACACGTTCGCGCCCCAGGGGCCGTGGATTGTTCCAAAAGAGTTCTACGGCGATCCGATGGAGCGCCTGCACCAGAGCCTGGTCATCGACGGCGTGACCGTTCAGGAAGCCAGGGCCGGGGACATGATCCACAACATCCCGGAGCTCATCGAGTACGCATCGTCACTCATCACCGTATATCCCGGTGACGTCATGCAAAGCGGGACATCGGGCGGAACGGGCGCTGGCCGCGTCGAGCGCGCGACAGGCTCCGGGTACCTGCAGGCTGGTGAGACGATCCAAGCCAGCATCGAGGGGATCGGGACGCTGAGGCACACCGTCGTCGCTGAGGGCGACATTCCGGACGATCTGTCCGGCTCACAGCTGCCTCCGGTTCGGTCGTACAGGAACGACAACTGAGGGCCTAAGCGCAGCGAAGGCCATCAGGACAAAGCGCCGGCCGGGATCTCTCCGGCCGGCGCTCTTCGTTGTCGAATGGCACTCGAGGAACCGGGAGGTGGGAGCCGCGTCGCGGGCTCCCGGCCTTCTTGTTGCTCTGGCGCCATCCCGCCATACCCCCGATGATACCCCGCCTTCCGGGGCGGGCCCGGAAGACGCACAAACGCGAGGCTCGAGGAAACGCACATGGAGCAGGCCACGGTGACCGCAGGATCCACACTGCTGGAGAAGGTCAACGACGCGGTGCACGACCGGGTCGTGGGCCAGAACGAGGCGGTGGAGGGGCTGCTGGTCGCGCTCCTGACCGGAGGGCACATCCTCCTCGAGGGTCTGCCTGGCCTCGCCAAGACACTGATGGTGCGCACGCTCGCACAGGCGATCCACACGGGGTTCCGCAGGATCCAGTTCACGCCTGACCTGCTCCCCACCGACATCATCGGGACGCCGATCTTCGACCAGTCGAGCGGTCAGTTCCGGGTCCAGAAGGGGCCTATCTTCTCGAACATCATCCTTGCAGACGAGATCAACCGCGCGCCGCCCAAGGTGCAGGCAGCACTCCTCGAGGCGATGGAGGAGAGCCAGGTCACGATCGCGGGGGACACGTATCCGCTCGACGCGCCCTTCATGGTGCTGGCCACGCAGAACCCGGTCGAGCTGCACGGGACGTATCCGCTCGCCGAGGCGCAGCTCGATCGCTTCGCGCTGAAGCTCGAGATCGGGTATCCGACGAAGGACGAAGAGAAGACGATCGTGCGCCGCGTCGCAGCCGCGGGCCAGAAGCCGATCGAGGCGGTCGCCACGGTGGAGGAGCTGGCCAGCGCGCGGGAGGCCGTCGCGAGCGTCCATCTGGAGGAGAAGGTGCTAGACTACATCGTCGAGCTGACCTTCGCGACGCGTGAGCCCAGCGGGGTCGGCCTGGCGGACCTCGAGGATCTGATCGAGTTCGGTACGTCGCCGCGCGCGACGATCTTCCTGACCCGCGTCTCCCGAGCGAGGGCGTACCTGCGGGGCCGCGACTACGTCATGCCCGACGACGTGAAGGCGATGGCGCCGGCCGTGCTCCGCCACCGGCTGCGTACGACGTACGAGGCCGACGCCCGCGGCATCGACTCGGGCGAGATCGTGCGGCGGGTCCTGGACGCTGTGCCGGCCCCGTAGGCCTGAGGGAACCAGGATGAAGCAGGAGCTACCGGTCGGCGGACGGCACCGCGACGCGACACACGTCTTCTCGAAGGAGATCGCCGCCCAGGTGCGCCGCATCGAGCTGCGTACGAAGGGCATGGTGGAGTCGCTCTTCAGCGGCGAGTACCACTCGGTCTTCAAGGGCCGCGGTCTCGAGTTCTCGGACGTGCGGGAGTACCAACCCGGCGACGACGTGCGCGCGATCGACTGGAACGTGACGGCACGCCGCGGTCACCTCTTCCTCAAGGAGTACGTCGAGGAGCGCGAGCTCACCGCTCTGCTGATCGTCGACCTGTCCGCATCCAAGGAGTTCGGCACCGGAGAGAAGTCGAACGCGCTCATCGCGTCGGAGATCGCGGCGATCCTCGCCTTCGCAGCGGCGGG
>JBDHFN010000002.1:0-65219 GCA_039590375.1 Gemmatimonadota bacterium | reverse complement strand
CCGCGAGATGGAATCCTCTCTCGTAGAAGAGTCCAATCGGCCGGACGCCGGATATATAGAGCTGGAATAGCGAGAGGGCGATCGCGAGAACGACGAACGCCGCCGTGGAGAAAGTTGGGAGACCCAGGTCCCTCCTCGGGATCGAGGGCCTACCGGTGGGCCTCACCGTTTCTTATCCACGGACGCCGATATCGGGACGCCTCACGGGGAAAAGATCAGGCGATCGGGCACCTCGTATCCTGCTTCCAGGAAATAGCGAACGGAACCGGGGTGGAGCGGGATGGGAGAGGTCGTCAGCGTGTACTCCGCCGAGATGTGGCGTGCTGCGGGATGCACGCCGGCCAGCTCCGCCTGTACCGCGAATAGCGCCTTGGTCAGGTCGTAGACGAGTTGCTCCGGCATGTCTGCGCGCACCACCAGGAGGTTCGGTGTACTCAGCGTCTCGACCTCGACTTCCAGGCCAGGGTAGGTCCCTGGAAGGAAGAAATCTCGAATCACGGTCGGATCCAGCCGAGCAGTGTTTTCGACTTCGGCGACCCGGAGGGGGACGAGTCGCACAGGCCGTGTGGCAGCCAGATCCATGATCGCGCTGGTGGGCGGGCCCGCACTGACGAATCCGGCATCGATGTTTCCGTCCCTGAGCGCAGAAGCGGTCTCGTTGAAGTTGAGGCGCTGCGGCTGGAAATCGTCGTAGCCGATCCCGTTCCCCTCCAGCAGAGTCCGCGCCGCCACTTCGGTCCCGCTCCCCGGCGCTCCCACGGAGACCCGTCGGCCTACGACGTCGGCCAGACCCTCCACACCGGTTCCTTCCACGGTCACCAGATGAAGGACATTCGGATAGAGCGTGGTGAGAGCGAGAACCTGCTCCGGCGCGCGCTCGGCAAAGGATCCCGTCCCGTGAAACACTTCGTAGGCGCTCGTGCCCATTGAAAAGGCAACCTCGACATCGCCGCCCAGGAGCAGGCTCAGGTTCTCGACTGAGCCGCCCGTGACCTCGGCTACGAAGTCCTGCTCGGGCAACTCGCGGCTCCAGAGCTCCGCAATCGACCCGCCCAGCACATAGTAGACGCCCCCGGTTCCCGCCGTTGCCAGCGCGAGTACGTCGGGGCGGTCTCCTGACGCGCATCCGGGCAAGATCAGGACGGCGAGAAGGAGGGCTGAACTCCACAGCGACTGAATTTCGCGAAGCATCGCTGTCAAAGTCGGATGGTGGGAGGTGTTTTTCATAACCGTGGGGAACGGCCGCAATTCTACGGTTGAGCGGGCGGTGGGGCAAGGAGTCGTGGGGTGTTTGGGCGTCCAGGCCACTTGCCGTTTCGGCACAAAAGTCCTATTCTGATCGATTCCCTCGCGAAACTTGCCTACGTGCCGCTGGTGCAGCGATTCCGGACGGAGTCGGCGAGTTCAGACAGATTTTCGGGGCCCTGTGCCCCCCTTGGAGAGCAAGTGAAAGTGTCTGGTAGGTCCTCGCAGTTGGGTCGTCTCAGGTAAGAACCCGATGAGCGTCCGCCGTTCACCGAACTCGTCTACGCGAGTACGCACTTGCCCCGAATCTCGAAAGCGAGGCCGAAGAGGGCTGCGCATTGGAGACGCGTGCGAGTGAGCTGAGCAGGTAATTTCGGTTCCTCGAGCGGCCTTCTCCAGTGCGGGGAGGGCCGTTTTTTGTGTGCCACGGACGGTGGGGACTGGATCTGAGAGATTTTTGGAATGGGTCAAAGAAGAACATAGATCGGGAGAAGTATGACTCGGAAGTTGAATACCGGACACGAAGCGCCGCCCAATGCGATGGCATCGGAGGCCGAATGGTCTCCGTCGAACCTGCCACCCCTTTATAACCCGGCGTACGAGCACGACGGCTGTGGGACGGGGTTCATCGCCAGGATCGACGGGGAGCGGACCCACGAGGTCGTAGAGTTGGCGGTGACGTCGGTCGCCAACCTCACGCACAGGGGCGCCGTTTCAGCCGACGCGAAATCGGGGGATGGAGCGGGTGTTACGATCCAGGTGCCTCGTGAGTTGTTGGCCGAGGACGCCGCAGGCATGGGCATGCCCGAGAGCGACCTGCCACGGCTCGCCGTCGCGATGGTCTTCTTGCCCGGGGAAGAGGAAATGCGTGACCGGGCCCGCGCTATCCTGGAGGCCGCGGTGGTCCGGACGGGGATCGTCGCCCTGGGCTGGAGAATCGTCCCGACAGACCAAACCGTGCTCGGCGAGTCGGCGCTGGAGTCCCTCCCGGGTATCGAGCAGATGTTCATCGAGAGACCCTCGGGCATGTCGACGGCCGAGTTCGACCGGGCGCTTTACCTCGCTCGCGGGCGAGCCGAGGCCGGGTATCGGAAAGAGGGCACCGACTGCTACATCGTTTCGATGTCTGCGCGGACCGTGGTCTACAAGGGTCTCATGGTCGCGACCCAGCTCGCCCGCTTCTTTACGGACCTCGAGGATGAGCGGACGGTGTCCGCGATTGCCCTCTTCCATCAGCGTTTCGCTACGAACACGCTTCCGACCTGGAGCCTCGCCCAGCCGTTCCGCTTGGTCGCACACAATGGGGAGATCAACACGCTCCTCGGCAACCGGAACTGGATGTCGGCGCGCGAACCCGAGCTCACATCGGGATTTTGGGGCGACCAACTGGAGGATCTGATTCCGGTCATTCATCCGATCGGGTCCGACACGGCCTCGTTGGACGAGGCGTTCGAACTGCTGGCGACCTCTGGTCGCGGACTTCTCCACTCCATGGCGATGCTGATCCCGGAGGCGTGGGAGAGCATGCCCAACATGGATCCGCAGCTCCGGGAATTCTACGAGTATCACGCGTGTCTTACGGAGCCCTGGGACGGTCCAGCCGCGGTCGCGTTCACGGATGGCACGGTCGCCGCCACCGTGATGGACCGGAATGGTCTGCGCCCTGCCCGGTATCAGGTCACGTCGGACGGCATCGTGATCATGAGTTCCGAAGTCGGGCTGGCCGACCTGCCCCTGAGTGAGATCGTCGAATCGGGGAGGGTCGGGCCCGGCGAGATGATCGCCGTCGACACGGCCCGGCGGCAGTTCCTGCACAATGACGAAATCAAAGCCGAGATGGCGGGGCAACGGCCCTACGGTGAGTGGGTGGGTGAAAACCTTCATCATCTCGACGCTCTGGCGCTGGATCCGAACCGGTATCAGGGCGCTTCAGACGATCCCGATCTCATCCGCAGGCAGGCGTTACACGGCTACACGCAAGAGGAAATCGGATACGTTCTCACACCCATGGGACGCGACGGCAAGGAACCGACGGGCTCCATGGGAGATGACACGCCCCCGTCCATGCTGAATGGACCCAGCCGCCTCCTCTACACCTATTTCCGGCAGCGCTTCGCGCAGGTGACCAATCCACCGATCGACTCTCTTCGGGAGAAGATCGTGATGTCGCTCGATACCTACCTGGGCCGTCGCCACTCGATCCTGGAGGAGGATCCAACGGCCGCGAGGCTGGTCCATCTCAAGAGTCCGATCATGAGTGAGGGGGAGCTCGTGCAGCTTCGGGAGGGGACGCGCGATGGCTTCTCGGTCGCCACACTCGAGGCGTGCTTCCCGGTCAGTGATGGGACCGAGGGCCTGGAGCGGGCGCTCGACGACCTCTGCACCGCGGCGAGCGCCGCCGTGGTCGACGGGTGCCAGGCGCTCGTGATAAGCGACCGCTCCGCGGACGAGTCCCGTGCGCCGATCCCGATGCTGCTGGCGGTTTCGACGGTGCATTACCATCTGATCCGAGAGGGTCTCCGCATGCGCGCGAGCATCGTTGCCGAGGCCGGCGACGCGAGGGATGTGCACCATCTGGCGGCGCTGATTGGGTTCGGCGCTTCCGCCGTCTGTCCTTACCTCGCCTTCGAGACCCTGGGCGGGATTGTCGCAGCAGGGGACTTCGAGGACATGACGCTCGAAGAGGTCATCCGAAACTACAGGTTGTCGGCCGACGCGGGGGTCCTCAAGGTCATGTCGAAAATGGGCATCTCCGCGGTGTCCTCGTACCACGGCGCTCAGATCTTCGAGGTGCTCGGCCTCAATGACGAGGTGATCGAGCGTAGTTTCAGTGGTACGACCTCACGGATCGGCGGCATCGGCTTCGACGACATCGCGGCGGACGTGATCGAGCGGCATGAGCGGGCGTACTCGACCGAGAAACTCGATCGTGGTGGCTGGTACAAGTTCCGGCGGGATGGCGACTACCATGCGAATGGTCCTCAAGTCTGGCGCGCTCTCCACAAGACGGTCCAGGGTGGGGGTGAGGAAGAGTACCGGGCCTACCGAGACCTGGTCCACAGCCGTCCGCCGACCGCGCTGCGGGATCTCCTCGATTTCTCGTCCGACCGTGAGCCGATCGAACTCGATCGGGTCGAGGCGGTGACGGAAATCCTACCGCGATTCCAGACCGGAGCCATGTCGTTGGGTGCTCTGAGCCCCGAGGCCCACGAGGATCTCGCGAGGGCGATGAACCGGATGGGGGCTCGAGCCAACACAGGTGAGGGTGGGGAGGACCCCCGACGGTACACGCCCGATGGTGATAAGCTCGATGCCAACTCTGCGGTGAAACAGGTTGCGTCCGGGCGATTCGGGGTTACGCCTGCCTACCTCGTGGGGGCTGAGGAGTTGGAGATCAAGATCGCCCAGGGAGCCAAGCCCGGAGAGGGCGGGCAACTCCCCGGCCACAAGGTATCGGCCTACATTGCGGGACTGCGGCATGTTTCCGAGGGCACGCCCTTGATCTCTCCGCCGCCCCACCATGACATCTACTCCATCGAAGACATCGCCCAGTTGATCTACGACCTCAAGGTCGTAAATCCGAGGGCTCGCATCATCGTGAAGCTCGTGGCTTCCGAAGGGGTGGGTACGATCGCCGCCGGCCTTGCAAAGGCCTATGCCGACGTCATTCAGATCAGTGGGGCGGATGGGGGCACCGGTGCGTCACCCCTCACATCGTTGAAGTACGCGGGTGGCCCCTGGGAACTCGGGCTGGCGGAGACTCAACAGACGCTCATGTTGAACGGCCTTCGTGGCCGGGTGATCCTCAGTACCGATGGGGGTCTGCACACCGGGAGAGATGTCGTGATCGCGGCTCTTCTCGGCGCCGAGCGGTACGGCTTCGGCACGACGGCGCTCATCGCGATCGGGTGCAAGATGGCACGCCAGTGTCACCTCAATACGTGTCCCGTGGGAATCGCCACGCAGGCGGAAGAGCTGCGGGAGAAGTATTTCGGGACGCCGGAGATGCTGATCCAGTTCCTCACCCACGTGGGTGAAGAGGTCAGGGAGATTCTCGCGTCGCTCGGTTATGAGCGGCTCGATGACTTGGTCGGTAGGGCCGATCTATTGGGTCAGATCGCGTCGGAGGAGGAGGACCGTTGGCACGGCGTCGACCTTTCCAAGCTGATCGCGAAGCCGTCGAGCGGACCCGCCCACGTGGTTCAGGAGCGTAACGACCGGCCCGGCAGCCCGTTGGATGACCGGATCCTCGAGGATATCGGGAGTGCCATCGAGGATGGGGGCACCTTCCAGGGATCCTACGAGATCCTGAACCGGGACCGCACCGTGGGCGGCCGGATCTCCGGGCACATCGCCCAGGTCCACGGCGATGCGGGGCTGCCACCGGGATCCATCGACCTGATCTTCCGGGGGTCGGCGGGACAGTCGTTCGGAGCCTGGCTCGCCAGTGGGATGCGCCTGAACCTTGTCGGCGAGGCCAATGACTATGTGGCCAAGGGGATGAATGGGGGAGAAATCACGGTCTGCCCCCCGCCCGGCTCGCGATTCCTGGAGCAGAAGGCGACGCTCGTTGGTAACACCGTGCTCTACGGGGCAACAGGCGGCGACCTGTTTGTCTCGGGTGGCGCGGGAGAGCGGTTCGGTGTGCGAAACTCGGGGGGCCGCGCGGTCGTGGAGGGAGTCGGAGATCACGCGTGCGAATACATGACCGGAGGGGTCGTCGTAATCATCGGTGACACGGGCCGCAATCTGGGGGCAGGCATGTCCAACGGATTGGCGTACGTGCTCGATGAATTCGGTGACCTTCCGCCCCGGGTGAACCACGATCTCGTCGAAATACAGCCCGTTGAGTTGGCGGAAGACGTGGAGTTGCTGAAGACCATGATCGAACGTCACTACGAGCGTACGGGCTCGAGGCGTGCCCAGGAGCTCCTCGGCGCCTGGGAGGAAAGTCTGCCCAAGTTCCGAAAGGTTGCTCCGCGGGACGTCCCGGACCCCATGTCCGAGGTTCGCCACCACATCCAGAGCCTGAGAGAAGAGATGGTCGACGTGGACGTATCGGTGCCCGTCCAGGCCTCCCACGACGCGCCGACGGTACCGAGCCTGACGACGAATCCCTGACCCAGAGGCCACCGTGTAGGGAACTCGGGGTGCCGTAACCTTCTATTATCTTGTCAGGAGGGTTTGGACGACTCGTCGCCTGCCCTTTGCCGGTGGTTTGCGTTGCCCTGAAGCGTGTCTATATTTCCTACGCCAAAGGGCAGGCCGCGCCACTCATCAGTCTTACTCGTACCGAGCCGCCATCATGAAAGATAATGGTAAGTTTTTCGTCGGATTGGGGGGCGTGGCCCTGGTTGTCACCTACCTTATTTGGACCGGCGTCAGTGAGACGATGATGTACTACCTCACACCCGTCGAGATGATGGCACGGGTGGCGGAGGATCCGACCTTCCACGAGGTCGGTTTGAAGGTGAGTGGACGGGTCGAGCCGGGCTCGTGGACTCGGGCCGAAGACGAGCTCCTGCACCACTTCACGGTCGTCGATCTCGAGGACAAGTCGGTGCGTTTCCCCGTCGAGTTCAGAGACATGCTGCCCGATACGTTCAACGACACGGACGTTGTGGACGTCGTCGTGGAGGGCCGCTTCCGTGAGGATGGCGTCTTCGAGGCCACCGTCGTTCTCGCCAAATGCGGGAGCCGCTACGAGGCCACGGCTGAGGAACTGCTGTCGTGACAATCCTCGGAGAGCTCGCTCTCTGGATTGCACTTCCGATCGGAATCTGGGGAGCGGTCGCCGGCTTCGTGGGCGGTCGTAAGGAGCGTGGCGACCTCGTCCTGAGCGCCGAACACAGCGTCTACGCTGTCTTCTTCCTCCTGATCCTGGCTTCGGCGGGGATCATCACCGCCTTCCTCACGGATCGTTTCGACTACTGGTACGTCGCCAACTATTCCAACCGAGAGTTGGCGACGTTCTACAAGGTCTCGGGCCTGTGGGCCGGCCAGCGCGGCTCGTTGGTGTTCTGGGCACTGCTCCTTTCCCTTTTCTCCGCGGCGGCTGTCTTCACCAACAGGGCGAAGAATCGAGAGTTCATGGCGTACGTGGTCGGCGTGCTGCTCACGATCTCGAGCTTCTTCCTGGTGGTCTTGCTCTTCGCCGACGTCAACCCGTTCGAGCGGCTGCCCTTCGCGCCCGCCGATGGACGGGGGCTCAACCCGCAGCTTCAGAACTACTGGATGACCATTCATCCACCCACGCTGTACTTGGGCTTCACCGCCTTCACGATTCCGTTCGCTTTCGCAGTGTCGGCACTACTCACCGGGAAGTTGGACTCGCGTTGGATCGTGATCACACGACGCTGGATCCTGCTGTCGTGGTTCTTCTTGGCGAACGGCATCGTCTTCGGAATGCGCTGGGCGTACGAGATGCTCGGCTGGGGCGGATACTGGTTCTGGGATCCGGTGGAAAACGCGTCGCTACTGCCCTGGCTGACGGCGACGGCGTTTCTGCACTCGATCCAGATTCAGGAAAACCGAGGGATGCTCAAAGTCTGGAACATGGGGCTGGTGGCCCTCACGTTCCTGCTTACGATTTTCGCCACTTTCCTGACGCGGTCGGGCTTGATCGAATCGGTTCATACATTCGCCGAGAACACGAGGATCGCGTTCATCTTCCTCGGCTTCATGGGGACCATTGCCGGGGCCTGCGTGTTGCTGATCGCGTGGCGATACCCGCAGCTCAAGAGCGAGAATCAGATTCAGTCGTTCCTGTCCCGGGAGTCGGCGTTCTTGTTCAATAATCTGATTCTCCTGGGTGCGGCGTTCACGATCATGTGGGGAGTGCTCTTCCCGCTCATCAGCGAGGGCTTTACGGGCCAGCAGATGACCGTGGGTCCGCCGTTCTTCGAGCGGGTCAACCTGCCCATCGGGCTGGCTCTGCTCGCCCTGATGGGGATCGGGCCGGTCATCGCCTGGCGGAGGGCCTCCCGCCGTAATCTGGTTAAGAACTTCGCGATGCCCATCGTGGTGGGTGTTCTGGTGGTTGGCGGGCTGTACGTACGAGGCGTCCACCACGGCATGGCCTTGGTGACGTTTGGGCTTTCGGCCTTCGTGATGACCATCATCATCGTCGAGTTCGTGAAGGGGACCAAGGCCCGGGCGTCCATCGAGGGCGAAGGACACCTGTTGGCCTTCTTCCATCTCGTGAGTCGTAATCGGCGCCGGTGGGGCGGGTACATCGTCCACGTCGGCGTCGTGATGATCTTCACCGCATTCGCCGGTGCTGCGTTCGATCGCGAAGTGGTGCAAACGCTCGATCCCGGCGAGACCATTTCGATCGAATCCCCCTTCGGGCACGAGTATACGCTCACCTATCAAGGGCTGTCGTCTCCGCGCGGCGAGAACCTGGTGCGTCAGGCCGTGGCGCTGATGACCGTCGAAAAGAATGGCCGGCCGATCGGGTCGCTCACGGCGGAGAAGCGTCTGTACGTGAAGTGGGAAGCGCCCCTCACCATCGTGGGAATCCGCCAAACGCTCATGGAGGACCTGTACCTCATCCTCGAGAACGTGAACGATCTCAGCGGGGCTTTCGAGAATGAGGCCCAGGCTCAGCGCGCGACGTTCGAGGTTCAGGTCAACGTGCTGGTGGAATGGATCTGGTACGGAGGGTTCATCGTTACGCTGGGATCCATCATCGGACTGTGGCCCTCCCGCGGCTCGACCACCACGGCTTCGCGCCCGCAGACTGGAGGCAAACGGCCCGCTCTGGCCGCACGGAGTTGATGACGTGGGGTTGATCGTTGGGGTGACCCTCGTCTCAGCCGGCGTGATCCTTTTTGTCATGCTCCCTGTCCTGCGGGGGGATTGGGCCTCGCTGGAGCGCTCGGACGACGAGGTCACCGAGGTCGACGCCCGCAAGCAGGCCGCCCTGCGGGGGCTCCGGGACGCCGAATACGATTATCGCTCCGGGAAGATCGACCAGGCGGACTACCAGATTCTCAAGTCCGATCTGGCCCGGAAGGCGTTGGAGGCCATGCAGGAAGAGGCGGCGGCCGGCAATGCCGCCAACGACGGAGCGCCTGCCGACCAGGCCGAGCCCGCCAATGGTGGGGCGGGAGACCGCGCCTCGGAGAATCTAGAAGCCGAGATCGCCCGTGTGCGTAAAGGGATCGCTCAGGGCCGGACGTGCTCTGGATGTGGCCACCTGAACGTGAAGAAGAGTCGTTTCTGCACAGGTTGCGGTGGATCCTTGGACGGGATGGCCACCACGGCCGGCCCTCGGGAGTCGGTTTAGAAGGCTGTTGAAGAAGTAAAGCGGGTCGCGCACAGGGCGCTTGTGCGCGTTCAGACAAGGAACGACGACGAGGCGTAGCAGAGCTACGGCGAGGAGGAGAGACGCAGGATCAACCGCACAACCGCCCTGTGCCCACGAGCATGAATGACATGATTCTACATGCTGAAGGGTTGGGGTGGCACGGCCCCGACCACGCTTCGCGCGGTGCCCCCGTTGTTGGAGCTCCTAACCGTAGCTATGGCTATGGTGTCGTCGCTCCGTCTAGGATCTGGGGCCGTGGCATCCCGGGTACCCGTGCTTTAGCACGGGTGGCGGCCCACTGTACTTCTTCAACAGCCTTCTGGGTGGCGCGTTGAGTTTCGGGCTGGAGGCCGAGGGACTCGTTCGTACCTTCGGGGGACTCCGCGCTGTCGACGGCGTGAGCTTCCAACTCCGGCCCGGCGAATTGCTCACCGTCTTTGGACCCAACGGGGCCGGGAAGACGACGCTTCTCCGAATGCTCGGTGGGGTGATGAGGCCGACCTCCGGGCAGGTTCGTGTCGCGGGAGCACCTGCGGATGTGGCGAGTCGGGACTGGAGACACCGTGTGGGCATCGTATCCCATCAGTCGCTCCTGTACGGCCAACTCACCATCGAGGAGAACCTGCGCTTCTACGGCAGGCTGTTCGGACTCACCGATTTGAAGGCACGGATTCCGGAGCGACTGGAGTCCGTGGGACTGGCAGATCGGGGACGGACACCGGTGCGTGATCTGTCTCGCGGGCTCAAACAGCGCGCGGCGCTCGCGCGGGCGCTCCTTCATGATCCCGAGGTGGTACTCCTGGACGAGCCCTACACCGGACTCGATCCGCATGCGTCCAAGGTCCTCCGGGAGCAGCTCGCGTCTCTGAAAGACGGGCGGCACACGGTGGTTCTTGTGACGCATAACCTGATACAGGGTTTGGAGTTAGCTGATCGAGTGGCCATTCAGATTCGAGGACGCTTCTTATCGGTGACGGACGCGGGGAGTTTGGACCTGGCCGGCTTCGAGGCGCTGTACCACGCTGCGGTGGCGGATCACGGATGAGAAATTATCTCCGCCTTGTCTGGGCCATCGCCCGCAAGGATCTACTGGTCGAGTTTCGAACACATGAGCGGCTCACCGCCATGGGGGCGTTCGTGGTCTTGATCGGCATCCTCTTCAATTTTTCGATCGACTCAGCGCTGGTACGACCCCAGGACATTGCGGCAGCGCTGATCTGGATGACCATCATCTTCGGCGGAATGCTGGGGCTGGGAAGGACCTTTCGGTTGGAGCAGGAGGATGCCGCACTTTCGGGAATTCTCCAGAGCCCCATTCCCATCGCTGCGCTCTACCTGGGCAAGGTGGTCGGGAACTTCATCCTGCTGTCGGTCATGGTGGCGCTGGTGTTCGTCGTATTCGGGGCGTTCTTCAGCTTACGATTTTCCGGGAGTCCACTCACTCTGGTCGGAGTCGTGGCTTTGGGGGTTCTGGGTTTCGTTTCGCTGACGACCTTCTTCAGCGCTATGGCGACCCGAAGCTCGATGGGCGAGAGTCTGCTGCCGGTGCTCGTCTTCCCTCTCCTGGTTCCCGTCGTAGTTTACGGGACCACCGCGACGGATCGCCTGTTCATCGGGCGGCCCATCGCGGAGGTCAGCGGGAACTTGAGGATGCTGGCGGCTTTTGCGATCCTCTTCACGGTCGCGTGCGCTTGGCTGTTCCGGTTCGTGATCGAGGAGTAGGAGCTGTGAAGCTTGTTCACCCAGGGGGCTAGATGAGTCAGAAGCAAATCCGATGGGCCGTCGGCGTCCTGGGTGCGCTTGGGGTGGCGACCGTCATCGTGCTTCACTGGATGGTGTTCTTCTGGGTGCCCACCGAGTCCACGATGGGGGTCGTCCAGCGGATCTTCTACATCCACGTCCCGGCCTGGTGGATTGCCTTTCTGGGGTTCGGACTCGTCGCTCTTTGTAGCGCGGTGTACCTCTGGCTGGGCGATGAGCGCCTGGATCGGGCAGCGGTGGCCGGGGCAGAGGCCGGGATGATCTTCACGACCATCGGCCTGCTCACCGGCCCCCTCTGGGGACGGGTGGCTTGGGGCACGTGGTGGGAGTGGGAGCCGAGACTCACGCTCGCGTTGCTGCTCTGGTTCATCTACCTGGGGTATTTTCTCGTGAGGCGGAGCACGGCGAATCCCGAGCAGGGCAAGCGTCTCGCGGCTGTCGTCGGAGTCATCGGTGTGCTGGATATCCCCCTGATCCACGTCAGCGTTACCTGGCTCCGATCTCTGCACCCCGAGGCGGTGATTCTCAGCGCCAGCAATCCCATGAATCTAGACCCATCGATGGGAGCGACCATCGGCGTGGGCCTCCTCGCCTTCACGCTGGTGTTCGCTTCCCTCTTTCTGGCGCGCTACGCCGTCGCGACGTACGAACACGAACTCGACCTTCGGGACGCTACTCCCGCAGGCACCCAAGGAGCGGAGGCCGGATAATGGATCAGAAACGGATTTCCCGATGGACGACGGCCTTCGTGTTCGGGATTCTTCTCCTACGGGCGAGCCCCGTGTGGGCGCAGGCGGGAACGGTCCTGGGCGCTCAGACACTCGGACGGGCCTACTGGCACGTTTTCATCGCGTACGCCCTCGTCTGGGTCCTCGTTCTGGGTTGGCTGTTCTCGATTGTCCGCCGGCTTCGGCGGGTCGAGGAGCGCCTAGGCAGGGAGTAAGGCAGATCCTGCTCCTTACTCGCGCGGGGTTTCTGGGGGGCTGTCTGCCGCTCGCTCTGACGGTAACCTCTGTAGCCCTGACGGTAGTCCCTGCCGCCCCGACGGTGGCGTCCAGCGTCGCCGCCCAGACCACCAAGGTCCCGAGCACCCTCCGCCATGGCTCCGGGCTCATCGACGTTCCGGTGGCGGGGGTTCTGGCGAATCGGGCGTTGAGTGTCACCTACTCCGGTTTCTGGACGAGCAACGATAGCGATGTCACCACCGATGCCTCGGGTAACGTCATTGGAACCGAGGTCTTCTCCGGCGGCTGGAACGGAGACTTCGCGGCGGCCCTGGGGCTCTTCGATCTGTTCGAGTTCGGCGCCAACATCCAGTCTCTGAGCGATGCCGCGGAGGGGGGGACGCTCTGGGGAGCCTTCGGTCGCATGTCGATTCTGAGCCCACAGACGCAGCCCATCGGATTGGCGATCGGGGGCCGGTATGCGAGCAGCCCCGACTTCGGGGATGGCGTCGCGTACGCGCCCAACCGTCTCGGCAGGGCCGACCGCCGGGTCCGTGACCAGCTGGGCTCGCGGGAGATGGACACCGACTTTTCCTTCTACGCCGTGATGGGATGGGATCTTCCCGGTCTGCCCTCCTCCTTTCTGCCCGATCACGACTTCTCCTTCACCGCGGGATGGGGAACGGGGACGTTCAACGAGGGTGACCGGCTGGATTGGCATGCGTCGGGCGATTCCGGGGGATGGTTCGCGGGGGTGGCATGGAATCTGGAACTGAGCGAGAGCCGGATGCTCACGCTCATGAGCGAGTACAATGGGTTCGACTGGAACGTAGGGACCCAAGTGGATCTGAGTGGCGTGAGGCTGGGGGCCCACGTACTCGGCGTGAATCATTCGTCCAATACCACGGTGTACCGGAGTTCGAAGTTCGGCCTCCTCGCCTCCGTGGCTCTCTGTGGAAGCGGGCTCTGCCGGGCGTCACTCCGACGTCGACCCGACCCCGACGTGGTGGTGTTACCGGCGGCCCCGCCCGACACGGTGGTGATCACCCGCGCTGAAACACGTCCGCAGCCGACGGGGACGGCCGTTACCCTCTGCCTGGCGACGGGGGACGGGATCGAAGTGCTCGTCACCGCCGCCGGCGACACACTGGTCGGGCCGTCCCGAGCTCCCCTGAGCGAGCTACGGCCGGCCGTCGACCTGGCCGGGGTCTATGCGGCGAACCAGGCGTGGTTCGAGGCGGGCGAGCCGGTCATGCTCGAGCAGCGCTCCTACGGCAGATTCGGCACCACGGTTCGGTTGGCGTGTGGCGAGATCCGGCGAGTCGGTGAACACCTGGGGGTGCCACTCTTCGTTGAGCGCGCGGATGACACGCCACCGAGGACCCTTTACTTGCCGGTCCGCCCGGGCGTGTGGCAGGCGTATTCTCTGGGGTCTGGGTGACCGTCTCCCTTTATGAATCCTGGTTGGAGCGAACGTCTCGCACGGACATTTCCTGGCCCGGCGGGGGTGCGTATTTTCGGGCCATGATCATTGACCGCTGAGGGGACTTTCGTTTTATCTTCGGGTGTAGTAGAATAGGTCCCGACCCCACGAATTCTGCGAGGACGCAATGGCGACGATTGAACTCAATAGTGACGGGAGCGACAAGAAGACCAAGGCCCTCACGACGGCCATCACGCAGATCGAGCGCGCCCACGGGAAGGGCTCCATCATGTGGATGGGCGACGATGGCATGAAGGTGGAAATCGAGGCGATCAGCACCGGAGCCATCAATCTCGACTCGGCCATCGGCATCGGTGGCATTCCCAGAGGGAGGATCACCGAGATCTATGGGCCGGAGTCCAGTGGTAAGACCACGCTGTGCCTTCATGTCATCGCCAATGCGCAGCGCGCGGGCGGGATCGCGGCCTTCATCGACGCAGAGCACGCTTTGGACGTAGGGTACTCGCGTAGGCTCGGGGTGGACGTAGACAACCTGCTCGTGTCCCAGCCGGATACGGGTGAGCAGGCGCTCGAGATCGCCGAGGTACTGATCCGGAGTAACGCGATCGATGTCGTCGTCGTCGATTCCGTGGCTGCTCTGGTCCCGAGGGCGGAGATCGAAGGCGAGATGGGTGACTCGCACGTCGGCCTACAGGCTCGGCTGATGAGCCAGGCGCTACGCAAGCTCACGGGTGCCGTGGCCCGCTCCCACACCTCGGTGATCTTCACCAACCAGATTCGTGAGAAGATCGGGGTCATGTACGGCAGCCCCGAGACGACCACGGGGGGTCGTGCGCTGAAGTTCTACGCCTCCTTGCGGATGGATATCCGTCGCATCGGCGCCATCAAGGACGGAGCAGACATCGTCGGGAATCGCACGCGCGTGAAGGTCGTAAAGAACAAGTGTGCGCCTCCGTTCAGGCAGGCCGAGTTCGACATCCTCTACAACGTCGGAATCAGCCACGAGAGCCTGCTCATCGATCTCGGTGTCGAGGAGGGGATCGTCGAGAAAGCCGGCTCCTGGTATTCGTACGGAGATCTGCGTCTCGGTCAGGGCAAGGAAAACGCGAGGGACTTCCTCAAGGAAAATCCGGATGTGCTAGAGGAGGTGGACGCTCGCGTTCGCGGCTCGATCGGCCTGGGGGATGATCCGGAGGTCGAGGAGGCTGTGGCCGAACCCATGAAGGAAGCCGTCGTCAGCGGCGGGGGTTGAGCTAGAAGCCGCCATCGGCCTTGGTTCCGTTGGGTCGGGCCTGTCGAGTCGTTATAATGGGCGCCAATGGGAGGCCCAACGGCAGGCATCATGACCACAGCAGAAATCCGAACGAGTTTCCTCGAATTCTTCCGCGCGCGCGACCACTCCGTCGAGAAGAGTTCGTCCCTCGTGCCCAAGGACGATCCGACCCTGCTTTTCACGAACGCGGGCATGGTCCAGTTCAAGGGCGTCTTCCTGGGCATGGAGAAACTGCCCTTCAAGAGGGCGGCCACGTCTCAGAAGTGCGTCCGAGCAGGCGGGAAGCACAACGATCTTGAAGAGGTCGGGAGAACCGCACGGCATCACACGTTCTTCGAGATGCTGGGAAATTTTTCGTTCGGCGATTACTTCAAGCGCGATGCCATCGCCTACGCGTGGGAGTTCCTGACGGGCGAGCTGGGTCTGGATCCTGATCGGATCTTCATCTCGATTCACGACTCCGATGATGAGGCGTTCGATCTCTGGCAGGAGGTGGTGGATGTCCCGCCGGAGCGGATTTTCCGGTTGGGCGACAAGGACAACTTCTGGCAGATGGCGGACACCGGTCCGTGTGGACCCTGCTCCGAGCTACACTACGATCTCCGGCCGGCCAAGGAGCGGAAGAAGCCCCCCACGCTAGAGGAATTCGTCGACCTCGGAGATCGCGGGATCTTCATCGAACTGTGGAATCTGGTCTTCATGCAGTTCAACCGCGACGAAGAGGGCACGCTACACCCGCTGCCGGCGCCCTCCATCGATACGGGCGCCGGCCTCGAGCGTCTGGCGGCGGTGGTCCAGGGTGTGACCTCGAACTACGACACGGATGCATTCACGCCTCTTCTGGAGGCTGTATCCGAGATCCTGGGGCGCCCCTACGAGCCCGAGACGGATGAAGGCGTCAGCTACCGCGTCATTGCGGATCATGCCCGTGCCGTCGCGTTTCTCTTGGCCGACGGTGTGTTTCCTTCCAACGCGGGGCGCGGATACGTCCTGAGGCGAATCTTGAGGAGGGCGGTTCGACACGCCTGGCTGATGGGACGCCGAGAGCCGACCCTGGTGGAGATTGTCGCGGCCGTGATCGGGAGCATGGGCGAAGCGTATCCCGAGCTTGAGGAGAGCCGGGAGCATCTCTTGGGCACCACGCGCTCAGAGGAGGAACGGTTTCTCTCGACGATCGAGGGTGGACTGGCCCGCTTCGACGAGTTGGCACCGGAGTCCGGGACCGCGGGCAAGGGAAAAGCGGAGATCTCCGGAGCGGATGCCTTCAAGCTGTACGATACGTTCGGCTTCCCCCTCGACCTCACCGAACTCATGGCGGAAGAGAGGGGCTACAGCGTCGACGTCGAGGGCTTTGAGAGCGCCTTGGAGGGGCAGCGGGAGCGGAGCCGGGCGGATCGCGCGCAGTCCGGCCCCAAGCTTTCTGGTGAGGATCTGGGGGGGGGATGGCAAATCCTTCAAGAAAAGGGCGAACAGCGCTTCACCGGCTACGATCGACTCGAGACTGAAACGGAGGTGTTGGCCCTTCGAATGTCCGAGGAGGGCCTGGCCCTTCAAGTTGCCGACAATCCGTTCTACGTCGAAGGAGGAGGCCAGGTGTCCGACACCGGCCTGGTGGAGGGAGATGGGTGGTCGAGTGAAATCTGTGACGTGGCCAGAGTCGGTGATCGAGTTGCGCTCCTGGGGACGGTTCCGGACGGTGCGTTCCCCGCGTCACCGGAGGGGTCGCTTCGGGTCCGGGCCATCGTGGATTCGGACTCGCGGCGGGATACGCAGAGGAATCACACCGCCACCCACCTCCTGCACGCGGCGCTACGGACGGTCTTGGGCACGCACGTGGTTCAGCGTGGTTCGCTCGTGGACCCGGATCGGCTGCGGTTCGATTTTTCGCACACCGCGCCGATGACCGAGGACGAGCGACGTCGAGTGGAGGAGATCGTTCGCGAGGGTGTCTGGGGAGATCACCCTCTCATCATCGGGGCTCGTGCGTACGATGAAGCGGTCCGTGACGGAGCGATGGCTCTCTTTGGGGAGAAGTACGATGACCTGGTTCGAGTCGTCGAGATACCCGGCGTCAGCATGGAGCTTTGCGGGGGGACCCACGTCTCGCATACGGGGGACATCGGGTTATTCAAGATCACGAGTGAGAGTGGCGTGGCGGCCGGCGTGCGGCGCATCGAGGCGGTCACGGGCCGCCGGGCTCTGCGCGGTCTGGAGGAGCAGACGAGCCGACTGGATGAGGTGGCGGCGGTTCTCGGAACGTCCCAGGAGAATGCCGCTGCGCGCGCTGCGCAGCTCCTCGCCGAAAAAAGGGAACTGGAGGGGCTCCTGGATGAACTCCGAAGCGGCGGCGGAGGGGCCGGCGAGAGCGTCGTTCTGCAGGAAGCCATCTCCACCGACGGCGCATCCACCGAGTACAGGGGGGTCCGACTTCGTGCCCGTAACGCCGACGATGCACGAAAGTGGGGGGACGCCTTCTTCACGGAAGAAGCGAGTGGAGTCGCGGTGGTGTCGGCCGATCTCCCGGAAGGGAAGCACACACTTTTCGCTTTCGTTACCGACGACTTGATAGGGCGCGGCATTCGAGCCGACGTGGTGGTTCGTGAGATCGCGTCCCTGGTCGGGGGCCGCGGCGGTGGCCGGCCCCATATGGCTCAGGCTGGCGTCGAGGACCCCGAACGCATTGACGAGGCGCTCCGAATGGGGCGAGAGGTGGTGGAGAGGCTCGCTCGAGAAGCCGGGGGCTGATGGACTCGCCGATCACTTGGCTAGCCGCGCGCACCCCTCCCGTTCCGGACGAGTTGGAGGCCTGGCTGAACATTCCGGATGATGGAACGGAACTCGCGGGCGGAGTCGATTGGGTGCCGACAGCTCTACTGAAGGCGGCGCTTGTGCACCTGGACGATGCGGTCGCGCGGCCCGGCCGGGACCGGGAGGCGGCGTACCAGCTTCTCGCCGCCGATGCGCTGATCACCTACGGCTGTGAGGCCGCCTCCGAAGCGACCGATGTCCGAGGCGCGCTCGTCGAGGTCTTTGTCGCGGTGCGGGCCGGAGGCGCAGGCGAGTGACGCCGGTGGGCCAGGCCCGCGTGGGAGACCTTCATAGTCACCTCGTACCCGGCGTCGATGATGGGGCGCGCACCCTGGAAGAGGCCATCGAAGCTGTCGAGCGGATGGTGGCGGCCGGAATAGGACGGATCGTCACGACTCCTCATTTGAATGCGAGTCTCACGCGTGATTCCGGTCTACTCGGGACATGGCTGGACGAAGTCGACACGTCTTGGCAGACATTGGCCGAGCGAGCGCAGCAGCGTTTCCCGGACGTCGAGCTCCTTCGCGGACACGAGGTGATGCTCGACGTGCCGGACCCCGACTTCTCCGATGCCCGCATACGCATGGCCGGGACCTCGTTCGTGTTGGTCGAGTGGCCTCGCCTTCAGATCCCTCCGATGACACAGCGGGTGATCGAGCGGATCGTGAACGCGGGATACCGTCCGATCCTTGCGCATCCCGAGCGGTATTCAGGAATGAAGCAGGACTTAGATGTCGCGGGGGCCTGGCGGAGCGCCGGTGCGTACCTTCAGGTCAACCACGGATCCTTCGCCGGACGCTATGGTCCGGATGCGGGTGGGGTGGCGAGCGAGCTTCTTGCTCGAGGTTGGGTGGATCTTCTGTCGAGCGACTTTCACGCCAGAGCACACCTCGAAATCCACCTCGAGGATGCGGAGGCTTTTCTTGCGGCACACGACGGCCTGGAACAGCTCCGGCTCCTCACGGTGGATAATCCGGGGCGGGTCATCAGGGACGAACTGCCTTTGGCGGTTCCCCCGTTGCGGACTCGCAAAGGGATCTGGGAGCGGTTCACGAGAATCTTCAAATAGGCGCCGAGCCAGATGAATCAATCGAGTGATTTGATCGAACTGTCCGAGCTGGCGGCGGCTTGTGCGCAAGAACTGGCGGAGCCCATCGCACAAGTGAGCGAGATGGTCCAGGAAACGTTGGAGCAGGGCGGTACCCTCTTCTTTTGCGGTAATGGGGGGTCGGCCGCCGACGCGCAGCATCTGGCGGCCGAATACGTGGTCCGGTTCAAACGGACCCGTGGTCCGTTACGTGCATTGGCACTCACGACGGACACGTCGGTCCTCACGGCGGGCGCGAACGACTTCAGCTTCGAGGACGTGTTCGCTCGCCAGGTCGAGGCGCTGGCGCGCGAGGGGGATCTTCTCTTTCTCCACTCCACCAGCGGGGAGTCGGAGAATCTTCTGCGAGCGGCCGCGGCAGCGCGAAGCGCTCGAGTAGGCACTGTGGCCCTTCTCGCGCGGGGTGGCGGACGGCTACGGCAAGAAGTGGATCTCGCACTCGTCATTCCCACTGACACGGTGGCGCGGGCACAGGAGCTTCACCTCGCCGTCGGGCACGCCATCTGTGAAATCGTTGATGGCTACTTCGCCGAGGGTTCGTCGTAGGGCAATGACGTTCGAGGTATCCGCGCCCGACAAGGTCCTCTGGATCTGGCGCACGCTCGAAGAAGCCGGGTTCGAGACCTGGATCGTCGGGGGCGCGATTCGAGACATAATGCTCGGTCGGCCTGCGGGTGACTGGGACTTCGCGACAAGGGCACGTCCGAAGGAAATCATGGATACGTTTCTCCGGACCGTGCCCATCGGCGTCGACCATGGGACGGTCGGTGTCCTGGCCTCCGATGGAACCCTCTATGAGGTCACGACCTTCCGGCGTGACGTCGAGACGTTCGGTCGGCGCGCCGTCGTGGAATTCGCCGACAGTATCGAAGAGGATCTGTCCCGCAGGGACTTCACCTTCAATGCGCTCGCATGGCACCCGGGCCGGGACCAGACCCTCGACCCCTGGAACGGTGCGGCCGATCTGAGCGATAGCATTCTCAGGACCGTCGGGGACCCGGTCGAGCGTTTTGCCGAGGATCTACTGCGTGTGCTGAGGGCGCTCCGGTTCGCCGGCCAATTCGGATTGACGATCGAACCAGGAACATGGCGAGCCCTTCTCTCTGCGATCCCGGAGCTGGGGCAGTTATCCGCCGAGCGGATTCAGGAAGAGATGATGAAGGTGTTGTCGCAGGGGGAGCGTCCTTCGATCGCGCTGGGGCTCTATGCCGAATCGGGAGCTTTCGCGGCACTGTATCCCGAGCTCGACCTGGAACACTCGCTCGCCCAGACGCTGCGGGCGTGCGATGCCGTGCCCCGCACCCGGCCGTTGGTGCGCCTCTCGATCCTGTTCGCGCTCGCTTCAGCGACCGAGGGGCAGGCAGAAATCGATGAGGAGGTCACGATACCCGACTCGAAGGATAGAACCGTCGAGGCGAGGCGCCGTGCGATCGAGGGATTGATGGAGCGGCTTCGGTTTTCCAACGCTGAGACCAAACGCGTGTCGGCCGTGGCGGCCAGTCTATCCCGAGTTCCTCTGTCCGAAGAGCCCGCTGCCCTCCGCCGTTGGCTCAATCGTGTGGGGCCCGAACACTTCGCCGACATCGCTCGGGCTTGGCTCGGGTTGGCTCACGCGCAGGAGAAGTCGGAACGGGATGCCGTGATCCGTCGGGTCCGCTGTCTCCGGGCGATTCTCCGCGAGGGCCCACCGCTCACCGTCGCCGACCTCGCCCTGGACGGCTCCGATCTCAAGGCTCTAGGGCTTCCCCCCGGGCCACAATTCGGCGAGATCCTTCGCTTCCTTCTCGAGGAGGTCCTCGACCGTCCCGAGGTGAACAACCGGGCCGACCTGGAGGCGCTGGCCTCCCAAGGCGGCCTTCTCGCCTCCCCTGATCCAGAAGCTCCAGAAGCTTAGGAGACCCCATTCCTACCCAGTTGATCGACAACAGCGTGAGCGTGGATCGGGCCGTACTCGTTGGGGCGCCGTTGAAGGGCATCGAGGACGCGGTCGCTCAGGAGCATCTCGAAGAGTTGACCCGATTGACCGACACCGCCGGTGGTCAGGTGGTCGACATCGTGCGACAACGGATCGATGCTCCCCATCCACGCTTCTACGTCGGGAAGGGCAAGGTCGATGAGCTTCGGGAGTGCGTGGCCGCCGCGGAGGCGGACCTCGTGATCTTCGACGACGAGCTCACGCCTGCGCAGGGCAAGGCCCTCGAGGATGCCATCGGTGTCCGCGTCCTGGACCGTGCGGAGCTCATCCTCGACATTTTCGCTACGCGCGCTCGCTCCGGCGAGGCCAAGATGCAAGTCGAGTTGGCGCAGCTTCAATACTTGCTTCCCCGCCTGAAGCGAATGTGGACCCACCTTTCGCGGATCCGGGGTGGGGTGGGCCTTCGGGGGCCCGGGGAGACGCAGCTCGAATCCGATCGGCGTATGATCGGGCGCAGAATCGCCGACCTCGGAAAAAAGCTCGAGACCGTGACCAAGGGTCGGGCCATCCAGCGGCAGTCCCGGGAGGGCAACTTCAGAGTGGCCCTCGTCGGATATACCAACGCGGGAAAGTCTTCACTTCTACGCGCTCTTTCCGGGGCAGATCTCTTCGTCGAGGACCGGCTCTTTGCGACGCTCGATTCCGCGACACGCTCGGTGGACCTCGGCGAGGGGTTCGAGGCTCTCGTTACCGATACCGTGGGCTTCATTCGAAAACTGCCACACCATCTCGTCGCATCGTTCCGCTCGACCCTGGAGGAGGCTCGGGAAGCGGATGTCCTGGCGCACGTCATCGACGCGTCCTACGCGGGCTGGGAAGAGCAAAAGCGCGTCGTTGAGGACGTCCTCGATGACCTCGATCTGGGGGATCGTCCTCAGATCCTGGTCTTCAACAAGGTGGATCAGCTGACCCATGCCGAGGAGGAGGCGCTCAGCAGGCGTATCCGGGCGTTTGATGAGACGCCCTCCGTTTTTGTGTCCGCCTTGCGGCCAGAAACGCTCGAGCCGCTCCGGGCTCTGCTCAAGGGTCGAATTCGAGGCGCTCTCCGCCACCTCTCGGTGCGCGTCGGAGCTCACGATGGGGAGACCCTGGCGATGCTCTACCGGGAAGGAGAAGTAGTCAGCCAATCTCAAGACGGTGACGTCATCGAGCTGGAGGTTCGTCTACCGCGACCCATGGCCGGTCGTCTCCTGCAGCAGCCGAGCGTGAAATTGACTCGGGACCACGGGTCACCGGCATGAAGGAACGGATCCGATTACCTTTTTGGGGCGATTCGTTTGGGGCGCTCGCGTCGGGGCGCTCGCGTCTGAGGCGGCTCACCCCACTTCTTCAACAGGCCTCTGAGGTTGTCGAATGAGGTTCTACGTCAATGTCGATCATGTCGCGACCGTCCGGGAGGCCAGACGGACCGACGAGCCAGACCCGGTACGGGCCGCAATGCTCGTGGAGCTCGCCGGAGCGGACGGCATTACGGTCCACCTCCGTGAGGATCGTAGGCATGTGAGCGAGCGCGACGTGCGTGTTCTCATGGACACGATACGGACGGGCCTGAACCTCGAACTGGCTGCGGCTACGGACGTCTTGGACATCGCGTGCGATCTGAGGCCCATGCAGGCAACGCTTGTCCCAGAGAGCCGCGAAGAGGTCACGACCGAGGGTGGGTTGGCGCTTGGCGAAAAGGGGGTCCGAACGGCGACGGCCGAGGCGATAAGGAGGCTCTCCTCAGCCGGGATAAGGACTTCGCTCTTCGTCGATCCGGATAAAGAGACGCTCGAGATATCTGCGGAACTCGGAGTCACCGCGGTCGAGTTACACACCGGAGAGTACGCCAATGCGACGGAACCCCCGGAGCGGGACGCCCAGTTGGCTCGGCTCGACTCCGCGGCCCACACCGCCATTGACCTGGGCTTGGCCGTTCACGCGGGCCACGGCCTCACCTACGAGAATGTCACGCCAGTCGCGGCGATCGCCCCGATCGAGGAGTTGAACATTGGGCACTCCGTCGTCTCCCGTGCCGTCCTTGTCGGTATGGAGCGTGCGGTCCGCGAGATGGGAGATCTCATCCGCGAAGCGAGGAGCGGAGTCGTAGCCTCTTGAGAATGGGCTGGAAGTCCGCTCTGGGCATCGGCATCAGCGCGTTCTTCATCTGGTGGGTGCTTCGGGGTGAAGACCCGGGAGAGATCATCACCCAAATCTCCCAGGCGAACCCGTGGTATTTTCTGGCTTCGGTGTTCGTGGGTACCGCCGGATATTTCGTGCGGGCTCTGCGTTGGAAGGTGCTGCTCCATCCCCTCAAGCCGGACACCGCGATTCGATCCAGATTCGCGGGAATCAGCATCGGGTTCGCGATCAACAACGTCTTTCCCGCCCGCTTGGGTGAGCTGGCACGGGCGTTCGCGCTCACCCGTGTGGAGCCGATCACGCTATCGGGGTCGCTCGGAAGCTTGGTGGTAGAACGGTTCCTCGATGCGATCGTTCTGGTGACGCTCTTCCTGGTGCCCATGGCGCTCCCCTCCTTTCCAGGTGCCGAGGATCTCCTGGCGGGGACGTTCGGCGGAGTACTCCAGGCGACGTTCGGTCTGCTCGCGGTCTTCCTCGCGGGATTGGTCGCGCTGCTGATTTTTCCTGAGCCCATCGTGCGGCTCGCCGAAAGCATATTCGCCAGATTGCCGGGAGCTTGGGGCCCGCTGATGGTCGAGGCACTCGAATCCTTTCTCAGTGCCCTGAAGGTGCTTAGGCACCCACTGTTGCTGATCCAGGCCGTGGTGTGGAGCTACGCGTTCTGGCTTTGGCACGGACTCTCGTTCTGGCTCGGCTTCAAGGCGTTCGGTATCGACGTGGGCTTTGCGGCCGCAGTCTTCACGGAAGCGGTGGTGGGCTTCGCGGTCGCCATCCCAGCCGCACCCGGCTTCTTCGGGACCTTCCAGCTCGGCGCCGATCTCGCCCTCAGCGGCGTCTATGGGGTCCCCGAGCCGGCGGCGTTGGCCTTCGCTTTCGGGTACCATCTCGGCGGATTCTTCCCGATTACGATCATCGGGTTGTATTACGCCTGGAGGATCGGGTTCTCGGTCGAGGATCTACGGCGGGGCGACGTGAGTGCGCTGGTTTCCGAAACCGAAGAAGAAAGTGGGGACTGACGCCGCGTCCGTGCGAGTGGCCGCACCGGCGAAGGTCAACTTCTTTCTGAGAATCCTCGCGAAGGAGGCGTCGGGATACCACCAGCTCGAGACGCTCTACGTCGCGGTCGACTTCTGTGATGAGATCGTGCTTCACCGCACGGAGCGGGGCGTCTCGGTCGAGGTGGACGGGCCCTCGGTCGGCCCCGACGAGGAAAACCTGGCGTATCGGGCCGCCGATGCCTTGCTCGACGCGGTGGGGTCTAAGACGGGTGTGCACGTTCACCTCACGAAGAATATTCCCCTCGGGGCTGGGCTGGGAGGAGGATCTTCCGACGCCGGTGGGACGCTGAGAGCGCTCAACACCCTGCTCGGAGAGCCGCTTTCCACCTCGTTGCTCCTCCAGATTGCCGGCGGATTGGGGGCGGACGTGCCGTTTTTCGCCTCTGGTGCTGGCGCCGCGCTCGCGTGGGGAAGGGGAGAGCGTCTGTTACCTCTGCCGGACGCCCCTCGCCTCTTTGTCTTGCTCGCCCTCCCATCGCTACATGTCGATACCGAGGAGGCCTATAAGCACGTGAGTGTTCCGGAGCGTGCTGTGCCGGTGACGTTGGCTCTCGACGCCTTTGCTCAGCCAGAGAGCTTGGCGGCTCTGGCGGAGAACGACTTTGAAACCAGCGTGTTCGAGCGCCACCCGGAGCTTGGAAACCTCAGAGAGGCCGTCGACCAAGCGGGCGCACTCACGGCTCGACTCTCGGGGACCGGGGCGGCGCTCTTCGGCCTGTTCGACGACCGGAAGTCGGCGGAGGGGGCCAGTGCGTCCTTGTCCGCGACCTGGCCCGACGTGCGCTTCGTGGTCACCGAGACATTGGCGTCCCAGCCTGAGCCCGTGCCCGTCCGAGAAGCGTGATGCCATCCCCCCTACGATCATTCTGCTAGTGGATCCACTCATCCTGCCAATGGATCCACGAGCTGCTTGGGTTGAACGGATCGGGGGCCTCGGGTAGGATTGATCACCCGCCCGAGACGGCTGTTGAAGCAACGGGAGCCGATTGAATAGAGGCGGTCAGACTGACAATTCTTATGGCCCGTCGTCTAATGGCAGGACACCGGTCTTTGGCACCGGCGGTGATGGTTCGAATCCATCCGGGCCAACTCTTTGGAGGTTGGGTCGGCACCCTCGTCGCGCTAGCATGCACGTGTGGGGTGCCGCTCGAGCTCGAGGGGGCCGTGGGGCCCTCTACCCTCGCGGCTCCCCCGGTGCTGGTGGTTCTCCAGCGCCAACCCGAGCCCGTGTCTCCTCCGGACTCGAGCCGCGTCCGTGGTCAGGCTGAGGACGCCCAGGAACGATTCGAGCGAATCCGTCGCCGGCTGTTGCCCTATGTGCGCGCCGGCGGCAGCCGCCCGTGTGAGGAACGAATCGGACGCCTCTGCCTCTGGCACGGGGGAGAGGACGATTGGGAGCCGGTCCCCGACCCTCCTGATCTGGTCGAGGCTCGGGATGATCTGCTTGCAACCATGGCCGACGCTGCGGATCACATACCCGCGGATGAATGGATTCTCGGTCAGCGGATTCGATACCTCGGTGAGGCGGGCCAGTGGGAGGACGCCGTCCGCCTCGCCAGGGCTTGCGGGGGTGCCGCCTCGTCGTGGTGTAGCGTCCTCGAGGGCTTCGCGCTCCACGGGATGGGCCGGTACGAGACGGCCTTGGCGCGCTTCCGTCGTGGGCTCGAGACCATGGACCCCGAAGAGGCACTCGAGTGGAGGGACCCCTCGATACTGCTCGACGGCGAGGGCTCGGACGTTCTCGAAGATGCCGCCGACGAGGAAGAATGGGAGGATGTGAGGGCCAGGGTGTGGACTCTGGCCGATCCCCTGTACCTGGTCTCGGGCAACGACCGTGAGTCGGAGCATTACGCCCGCTGGACGTTCTCCAAGATAAGCGACGATGCGCGGAATGCCTGGGGAATGAGTTGGGGAGACGATCTCGAGGAAATCGCCCTCCGCTACGGCTGGGATCGTGGTTGGGAGCGAGTGCGCCCGGAGTCCCCCGTTTCAGGAGGGCCCCCGAGCGTGATTGGGCATCAACTGCCGGGCGGGAAGGAGTATACTCCACCCGGCCGTGTTCTCGAGGGTCCGTCGGCAACCGAGCCGGGCGACTGGGGCCTGGAGGAGGAGCGTCCGCGCAGTACCCACGTGCCCGCATATGCTCCCGCGCTTGTTCCGGGCATTGCTCAGATCGCGGTATTCCACCGGGGAGATTCCATCGTGGTGGCCGCCTCCACCCGATTGCCGGCGAATCCCGATACCGTGCCGAACGGCGCCACGATCTGGCCAGGCGACGGGAATGACATCGCCGAGGGACCCATTCCCTGGCCGCAGCCCGCGTTGCGCGACGGCCCGGAACAGTTCGGGCTCTTCGTTGTGGACGAGGCGGGGCAGATCACCGGGACGACCAGTCGGCTCGGCGACGCCAACAGGGCCGGGACGAACATCGGCGGAGCGAGCCTCGGCGGGACGAACACGGGCATCCGCGAAGGTGCCCTCCACCTCACGGTGCCGGCTGGAGAATACCTGTTGAGTGTCGAGGCTTGGGCCCCCGAGGAGGGATTGGGCGGGCGCGTTCGACACGGGGTCGCCACCGAGGTAATCCCGGATGACCTGGCTACCCTGTCGGATCTCATCCTTCTGCACCCGGGGGATACTCTTCCGCAGAACCTGTTTTCGGCTCTTCCGTCGATGCGGTCTTCAGACCAACTGGAGATCGATGAGCAACTCGTCCTGGGCTGGGAGCTCTTCGGGTTGAGCTCGAGGCAGGAGGAGGTCTCCTTCGAGCTCAGCTTCTATGAGGAGGGTGAGGGTTTCTTCGGAAAACTGGGCCGGTGGTTGGGCTTCGGTGGCCGGGAAGAGCCGCTTCGGATCGTATGGAACGAACCCGGCCCGGCCGACATTGGCCCCTGGTTCCGATCGATCGAAGTCACGATTCCCGAGGTGGATTCAGGGCAATACCTCTTCCGGCTCGGCGTCACGACCCCGGGGCGCGAGCAGTTGGTGCGAACGCGCCTGATCGAGATCATCCGATAGTGCCCTAAGGGTAGGTAATTACAGGGGGTTTGACGTTGACGCCCCCACCGACACAGTCTAACTTTTTTGGCTGTTGCCGTTTGGCGCCACACCCCATTTGAGATCCATGGACGACACGTTCCGCAGAGGTCCGCTTCTGCTCCTCGCCGGGCGGGCCAACCGCCCCCTGGCCACCGAAATCGGACAGCTCCTTGGGGAGAACCCGGAATCGGCGACGATCCGCGACTTCGCCGACGGTGAAATCTTCGTCCGCATCGACCATAATGCGCGCGGGCGAGACGTATTCATCATTCAGCCCACGGTCGCTCCGGCCGACACGATCATGGAGCTGCTACTCCTGATCGACGCCGCGAAGCGGGCTTCCGCGGCTCGCGTGACGGCCGTCGTCCCGTACTTCGGATATGGACGGCAAGATCGGAAGGACCAGCCCCGGGTGGCGATCGGTGCGAAACTGGCTGCGAATCTCATGGTGGCCGCCGGTGCCGACCGGATGATCGGGATGGATTTTCACCAGCATCAGATCCAGGCCTTCTTCGACATCCCTGTGGATCACCTTTATGCGGCGCCCGTCCTGACCCGGTATTTTCAGGACAAGAAGCTGTCCGACCTGGTCGTGGTCGCCCCCGACGTCGGGTCGGCGAAGATGGCGAGAGGCTTCGCCAACCGCCTAGACGCGTCGCTCGCGATCATCGACAAACGCCGCCCGGGGGCCAACTTAGCCGAAGTCGTCAACGTGGTCGGCGACGTGGAGGGCAGGAACTGCTTGCTCATTGACGATATGGTCGACACGGGGGGCACACTCGCGAACGCGGTGGTGGCTCTCAAGGAACGCGGCGCTACGCAGGTCTTTGCCGGAGCAACGCACGCGCTCCTCTCCGGATCTGCCGTCGAGAAACTCGCGGCGGCGCCACTCGAGGAATTCGTGGTGACGAACACGATCCACATTCCAGTGGAGAGGCGGTTCGATCGTCTCAAGATCTTGTCGGTTGCCAGCCTGTTTGCGACGGCGATCGAATGTGTTCACAACAACAAGTCGGTGAGCCAGCTCTTCGAGATGGCGGCCGAAAGCTGATTCGGGGTGGGTGACCGGCTCAGCGCCACTACAACCGAGCAGGAATAGGGAAGATGACCAGCAAGACTGCACTGACAGCAAGGCGTCGCAACGAGACCGGGAAGGGCGCGGCAAGGCGAATGCGGGCGGGTGGGCAGATTCCGGCGGTCCTCTACGGCAAGGATCAGGATCCGATCTCGATCACCCTCGACTCGAGGGAGGCGCTCCGTCTCTTCCATTCCATTTCGGTCGAGAACACGATCGTCAACGTGCGGATCGATGACGACAAGGAGGACCTGGAGACCCTGGTGCGGGAAATCCAGATGCATCCGCATCGGCCCGACCTCGTCCATGTGGATTTCTACTGCATCGAACGGGGTGTGGCCCTCGAAGTCGATATTCCGGCCAACTACGTCGGCACACCGCAGGGCGTGCGTGATGGCGGCACGCTGGAGGTGATTCTCCATGAATTCCGGGTCAAGTGTCTGCCCTCCAAGATCCCCGAGAGCGTCGAGGTCGATGTCTCGGCACTGGAGATCGGCGACTCGATCCATGCCAGCGAGATCTCGATGGAGGAAGACGTCGAGGTTCTGACGGATCCGGGCCAGACGATCTGTCTCGTGTCCGCGCCAAGGGCGGAGGAAGAGATAGAAGAGGAACTCGAGGAGGGTGAGGAAGGCCTCGAGGGTGAAGAGGGCGTCGAAGGCGAGGGTGCGGAGGATGCCGATTCAGAAGCCCAAGAAGATTCGGACGACTGATCGCTTCCAGGGAATCGAGACGTGAAGGTGGTGGTCGGGCTCGGAAACCCTGGGCCCCGCTACGACGACACTCGCCATAATGTCGGTTGGTGGGTCGTGGACCGGCTCGCGTACGACTGGGGCTTCGACTCCTTCGAGAGGGACGGCCGAAGCCTTCGGACGGGCGGATCGGTCGGGGACGCTTCGGTAGTCCTGATCAAGCCGACCACGTTCATGAATCGAAGCGGAGCCGCGCTCGTTGGTATCGAGGAGCTCGATGAATGCGATCTCGGCTCGGATCTTCTCCTCGTGGTCGACGATGCAACGCTGGATGTGGGCCGGGTGCGGTTCCGGCCCGGGGGAGGAGACGGGGGACACAAGGGCCTACGGTCGGTCTCGAGTGTGCTCGGCACGGATTCCTATGCCCGCCTTCGGTTGGGTGTCGGGCGGGCGCCCGAGGGAGCCGACCTGTCTGCTTGGGTCCTTTCCCCGATGGGTGAGTCCGACGAGTCCACGGTGGTCGGGCTGCTCCCTGAGTTGAGTCAGGCCGTGGGAGTCTGGATTCGTGACGGTATCGAAGAGGTGATGAACCAATTCAATCGGTGACCCACTCGAGTACCGTGTGGTCACCACAAACAGGCAATCAGCAAGAGGAACCTGATGAGTGATCTCGTGACAATTTCAAGCTGGGCTTGGGCTGTGGGTCTGGTGGGGCTAGCCCTGGCCGGCTTCACCTATCGTTACGTAAAGAACCAGGCCAGTGGAAGTGAGGCCATGGGATTGTTGGCCGAGCAGATCCATGACGGGGCGATGGCATTTCTCCGCCGTGAATACATGATGTTGACGGTCTTCGTGGCAGTGGTCGCGATCCTGTTGGCGTGGGCTGTGTCGCCTCCCACCGCCACGGCGTACCTGATCGGGGCGCTCTGCTCTGTCATGGCGGGGTTCTTCGGCATGAAATCCGCCACCAGGGCGAACGTCCGGACCTCAGCGGCGGCGAACGAGCACGGTGCGGGCAAGGCACTGCGGGTCGCGTTCTTCGGCGGAGCCGTCATGGGACTCTCGGTGGCAGCGCTGGGTCTCGTAGGAATCGGGGCGATCTACTGGGTGTATGGCGCAGGGGCCATCGGGGCCCTCGAGCACACACGGTTCGCCGAGATCATTTCCGGCTTTGCGATGGGTGCGAGTACGATTGCGCTCTTCGCCCGCGTCGGGGGCGGCATCTATACGAAAGCCGCCGATGTCGGAGCGGATCTCGTGGGTAAGGTCGAAGCCGGCATCCCGGAGGACGATCCCCGCAACCCGGCTACCATCGCCGACAACGTGGGCGATAACGTGGGTGACGTCGCTGGCATGGGAGCGGACATCTTCGAGTCGTACGTTGGCTCCGTAATCGCCACGATGGCGATCGCTGCCAGTTCGGCCGCGCTCGCGGGTAACGTAGGCAATGCCATCGCCCTGCCTCTGGTGACGATCATGGTGGGACTGATGGCATCACTCGTCGGCATCGGCATGATGAAGGTGCTCGAGCGTACGGATCCGGCGGCCGCCCTGCGCAACGTGACGTTCATCGCGGCCGGTCTATTCCTGTTGGCGATGTACTTCGTGGTTCAGTCGATGGACTTCAGGATGGTCGCCGATGGGCGGACCTATCCGGCTCTCGGACCCTGGTTCGCCATTTTGACCGGAACGCTGGTCGGTACCGCCATCGGTCTGGTCACCGAGTACTACACGTCCGCGAAGCCGGTCCGAAGGATCGCCGAAGCCAGCGAGACGGGGGCGGCGACGAACCTGATCGCCGGACTGGCGGTGGGTATGGAGTCCACAGGCATTCCCATGCTTCTCATCTGTGTCGCGATCTTCGCTTCTTTCCAGTCCGCCGGCCTGTACGGGATCGGCATAGCGGCTGTCGGAATGTTGGCGACCGTCGGCGTTACCATGTCGGTCGACGCCTATGGGCCGATCGCGGACAACGCAGGCGGAATCAGCGAGATGAGTGGCCTGGGACCGGAGACGCGGGCGATCACGGACTCCCTGGACGCGATCGGGAATACGACTGCCGCCCAGGGGAAGGGCTTCGCCATCGGCTCTGCGGCCCTCACGGCTCTCGCGCTGTTCTCGGCTTACGCAAGCAAGGTGGGGCTCGCCGCGACCGGCATCGACCTCGTGAATCCGCTGGTGGTGATCGGGTTGTTCATCGGCGGAATGCTGCCCTTCTTCATCGCCGCCCTCACGATGACGGCGGTTGGGCGCGCGGCGCAGGGGATGGTCGAAGAGGTCCGGCGGCAGTTCCGTGAAAAGCCGGGGATCATGGACGGGACGGAGCAGCCAGACTCGGCACGCTGCGTGGCCATCTCGACGGATGCCGCGCTTCGGGAGATGATTCTTCCAGGCGTGACCGCCATTCTCGCGCCGGTCGTGGTCGGTCGCGTGCTCGGTGTCGAGGCGCTCGGGGGCCTGCTCGCCGGGGCAACGGTGACGGGCGTGCTCATGGCTCTCTTCATGGCCAACGCGGGCGGCGCGTGGGACAACGCCAAGAAGTCGATCGAGGGTGGCGCCCACGGGGGTAAGGGGTCCGAGCCCCACAAGGCCGCCGTCGTAGGGGATACCGTGGGAGATCCTTTCAAGGACACGTCCGGACCGTCCCTGAACATCTTGATCAAGCTGATGAGCGTGGTTTCGTTGGTGTTGGCGCCGTGGTTCGTGCGGGTCTGGGATCTCGAGGTGGAGGGCCAGGTGTCCACGCTCGCCGGATGGATCTCCCGCCTGTTCGGGTAGGATCGGCGGGAGTGCGAACCGGGGGTACCAAAGACTAGGCCACGGTCTATATTACGTGGCTCATCCCGCTCCGTCGGATCGACGGGGCCCGTCTCATTAAGCGGACCGTGGGAGAATCGGAATGCGCTTGTACGAGATCGTATACATCTTCGACGCGACCCTCGACGAGGACGCCGTCGACAAGAAGCTCGAGAAATTCCATCCCCTGGTGCTCGGCAAAACCGGTGAGGTCTCTGCCGTCGACCATTGGGGTGCCCGGCAGATGGCCTATCCCATTGAGAAGCAGAGCACCGGGTACTACGTCGTCGCTCAGGTCCAGGCCGAATCGGATGGCCTTCCGGAGTTCGAGCGTGTGCTCACGCTCGATCAGGAGCTCCTTCGATACCTGATCGTGCTCAACGAAGGAGAGCCGACCACCGGACACTCGCTACTGGGGGCGGCGCCTCCCTCCCGTGCCGACAAGGACGATGACGGGGACGATGATGGGGATGCTGGCCCCGATGATACTCCCGGTGAGGACGAGGATGGTGATAGCCGCTTCAGTCCTCCCGAATTCAGCGGAGGGCGCGGTCGCCGCCGACGTATGGAGGGGCCGGTCATCGAGCTGTTGAACTACAAGGACGTGTCGACGCTTTCGCAGTTCATGACGGAACAGGGCAAGATCCTTCCCAAGCGAACGACCAAGGTCACCGCCCGATTTCAGCGCCAGCTCGGACGGGCGATCAAGCGGGCTCGTTTTCTGGCTCTGATCCCGTACATCCGGGATCACGAGGTCTAGAAATTCTAGAATCGAGTGTGGTGATTGATGAACGAACCTGGCCCAGGGCTGCGGGTCTTCTGTTCATTACGTTCATTTTTTCCGTTTCCACGAGTCCGGGCGTTCTGGTGGCCCTCCCGTTCCTCGCGCTCACCATGGTGTTCGGTTTGCGTAGGATGTCTGCCGTGCTGGCGGCGATGCTTGCCCTTCTCGTGGCCGTGGGAGGGCCGGCGCGGGGAGGCCTCTGGTATCTCGAGCGCGGGTGGGGCTTGGTGCTTGCCGGGTGCTTTGTCGTGTTGACCATGCGGTGGCCGCGGAGCCAATTCTTTCCACGGGCCTTCGCGGCGGTCGCGGCGACCGCCACGCTCGTAGGCCTGCTGCTGACGATCCGGCCGGGATCATGGTCCATGGTGAATTGGCTCATCACCGAGAGACTGATGCAGAGCGTCAGTGTAATCACGCAAATGTTCATGGCCCTGGATTCCGAGTCGCCCCTCTCTACCGCCCAGTTGAATTCCTTCTTCGATTTGGCGGCGCGGCAGGGGCGGTATTTCCCGGCTCTCTTGGGGTTGTCCTCGCTGTCCGCTCTGGCGGTCGCGTGGTGGGCCTATGTGAGGTTTTCCGTCGGGAGTGGCCTGGGACTGGGGCCGCTACGCGAATTCCGGTTCAATGATCACCTCATGTGGTTGTTCTTGACCGGCCTCGCGCTGATCGTTCTCGGTGTTGGAGAGGGTTGGACCAGTGCCGGAAGCAACGCGGTCGTCTTCATGGGTGGGCTCTATGCCTTGCGCGGAGCGGCGGTGCTGCTCTTTCTCAACGGCGGCGTCACAGGTCTTGGGATTCTTTTTCTAGCGATCGGAATGTTGGTCCTCTCGCCCGTGCTGGTCATGGGCGCCCTGGTCGTGGGCGTGGGTGACACGTGGCTCGACCTTCGGGCGAAGGCCATGGCGATCGCCGGCGACAAATCGTAGACGGAGAGGGATTGATGAAGCTCATTCTAAGAAAGGCGGTCGACCGGCTCGGGGATCAGGGCGACGTCGTCGATGTGAAGGCTGGCTACGCGCGGAATTATCTCATCCCCCACGGTCTGGCCTACGCGGCCAACGCCAACAATTTGAAGAGGTTGGAGCAGGAGCGGGATGAGGCCGAGGAAATGGCGAAGCACGACTACTTGGAGGCTCGCCGTCGTGCGTCACAGTTGGAGGGCGTCTCCTTGGTGTTCCACGTCCGCGCGGGCGAGGACGGGAAGCTGTTCGGAGCCGTCACCAACGCCGATGTGGCCGACCAACTGAACCAGGGCGAACTGGATTTCGAGATAGATCGCCGGGTTGTCATGCTCGAGGAGCCCTTGAAGATGTTGGGCACCTCCAGGGTGCCTGTGCGCCTCCATAGCCAGGTCGAGGTCGAAGTCGAGGTCCAGGTGGAGCGGGGTGAGGAATAGCCCATCGCGAAGTCCGAAATGCCGGTAGGATCCAGGAACATACGGCCCGAGATCACTGAGGCTGTCGAGAGAGCGGCGGAACTCGCGCTCGAGCGCAAGGCGACCGACGTCGTCGCCCTGGATCTCGCCAGCATATCGGGCGCCACGGACTATTTTCTACTCGCCTCCGGCCGATCCGATGTTCAGGTGAAGGCGATCGCCGACAACATCGTCGAAGAGCTGAAGAAGGAAGGCATCCGGGCCGAGCATATCGAGGGTCTCCAGAGCGCCAGGTGGGTGCTGATCGACTACATCGACTTCGTCGTGCACGTATTCCACGAAGAGGCACGCGATTTCTACCAGTTGGAGGTTCTCTGGGGGGACGCGCCGAGGCTCGAGTTCGAGAGTTGACGTTGCCGCTCCAAACAGACGCTGACCTGTTTACAGCGGTCCCCATCGAGGCGTAGCTTCCTGTGGGCAAGGATCCGCCAGAGGACCGCGCTCAGCCGAACTCGAATACGGAGGTTGCAATCCCAGCCTCGCCGGGAGCGTAGGGCCCATTGGACGAGGGCCACATTCGTCTTCATCCGTTCGACCCCGACTCTGGATCGATTCCGGAGATCGCGGAATTCGGACCTCTCGCTGAGCGATCCGAGGGCCGTGGCATCATCTTGATCGCCGCCCCGGATGTCGACACCTCTGGCTGGTGTGCCCGGGCGGCGGCGGCGCTGGCCACCAAATGGTCGGCTCAGGGAGCGCGGATCCTGCTCGCCGACGTTTCGCTGACACAGCCCGTTCTCCACGAGGTATTCGATCTTCCCAACTCGGAGGGGATCGCCGACGTGATGATGAACGACGCCCAGCTTCGCACGGTCGGACGGACGGTCGGGTCACCGAAATTTCCATTCATCTCGGCCGGTACACCCGCTGGGGATGTGGCCGATGTGATGCGTAGTGCTCGGTGGGATGTCGTGCTCCAAGCACTGGAAGATGCCGACGTCCATCTGGTCATGTATGCGCCTGCCGACCTCCCCGGGTTGGATGCCCTCCTGCGGCGTAACCCCGCAGTGCTCCTCCTCGGTGGAAATCCGGAGGCGGCAACGGAGGCGATCGGGCCTCTGGGGCTGAGCGAGTCTGTCGGACTCGGGCCGGCGGTGGGTGAGGGAGCTTCTGGCGACGAGGGGGCTTCCGCGATCGAGGGGGCCTCCGGTGAAATCGTAGTCTCCAGTGACGAGGCGGTTGCCGGGAAGGAGGGGGCCTCGTCGACACGGTTCAGGGTGCTCGAGCTCGTCGGCGGGTCGTCCGACACACCGACCGATGCGACGGACTCGACGGGAACCGTCGGGAAGCAGTCGTTCCTGCGCAGGGTGCCGCTCTGGAAGATGGCCGTGGCTCTCGGGCTGCTCGTCCTGTTGGCATGGGCCGGATCGAGGTTGCTGCGCGGAGAGGGGACCGGGTCGTCGGACGTTTCCGAGGAGCCGGCCGAGTCGTCGGTTCCCGAGGAGTCCGCCGAATCGCTGGTTTCCGAGCAGCCGGTCGAGTCGGCGGTTCCGGTCATTCCCCCCGAGACCCCTCAGGCCTACTCGCTCTCCCTGGCGGCGTTCGAGGACGGGGGGGTGGCGGCGCTTCGGGCGGGGGCGCTGGCCCGGCGGCGTGCCGATGTTCTGTTCACCACCGTCCCCGTGCTCGTGTCGGGCAGGGTCTTTCATCGAATTCTGGCCGGACCAGCCACGGATTCGGCGTCTGCGGAGGAGCTTCGAACGTCATTGAGTGAGAGCCTGTCGGGAGACGACTCGTCAGACTGGATTGTCCGGGCCACGCCTCTGGCGTTCGCCCTTGGAGACTACGGGTCGAGAGACGCGGCGGACGATAGAGTCGAGCAGATGTCGGTGTCGTCGGTGGCCCCATACGTGTTTGAAACCGGCGCCCCTGACCGCCCCTATTTCCGTGTATATGCCGGCGCTTTTGCCGACAGCGCAGAGGCGTCGGTTGCCCGTACACGCCTCATGGAGGCGGGAGAAGAAATGCCGCAATTGGTGAAACGGGTAGGCCGATATGTGGCGAGGCCCTAGTTTTGTTATGCTTCCATTGTCGGTGGAAACCGATCCGATGGGTCTCTACCTGGGGGGCGTTACCTTGGCGCCGTTGAGCGGGTGACCGCCTCCGGGTCGCGCTTTTCGGGGATCGGAAAACCACGAGGCGGAATGATAGTCAGGTCGAGAACGCACGAATGAATCCAAAAAATCCTGCTTGGCAGCCGTTAGACGTAAGGGCCGGGATTCTACCGGGAGAGATCGAGTCCGCCCTCGGCGTCGGCGGCTCTCCATCCGCGTGCGTCGTCATTCTCGTCGATTCCGAAATCGACCGTGACTGGGGTGCCCAGGCGAGCCTGGCTGTCGCCAAAGGATGGGCCGCGTACGGGCACCGGGTCATTCTCGCGGATGGGTGCCTCGACGGTCCAGTGCTCCACGAGGCTGCGGGTGTGGAGAACGGCGAGGGCGTGTCCGACATGGTGCTCTACGGGGCGTCGGCCCAGCGATTCGCGGGACGTGTCGAAGATCGATTGATGCTCGCGCCTGCCGGAACGCCGGTCGCAGAAGTCTCCGACGTTCTGGAGCACGTCCGGTGGGACATGATGATCAGCGGGTGTCGGGAGGTGGGAGCCACACTCGTTTGTCACGTGTCGACCGGCACCCCGGGCGTGGAGGCGATGACCAAGCGAGCCGAGGCCGTCCTGGTACTCGCCCCGCCGTCGAAGGATGTCGATGCCCTCCTGGGAAGCACGTCCGGCCCGATCATCGCGATCTTGGGCCCAGAGAATGGCGCCGCGCCGCCGGTCGCGACTGACGAAGAGGGTGATGCGGTCGCCGTCGAGGTGGCTCCGGAGGAAGTCGAGGTAGCCGCCGAAGAGGTCGACACGCCGCCCGAGTCCCTGGAAGAAGAGGTCGCTGTCCCCGTCGAGGCATCGGCTCCACCGGAGGAAGAGGCGCCGGCCGTCTTGACCGTCGATGACTTGCCGGAGTTGCCCGAGAGCGTGGATGACGAAGGTGAGGCTGACGACTCGTTCAGCGTATCGGGCCTGGAGGGCGCTCAGTATCAAGAAGAGGACTCGCCGGGCGTCGGTACGGGGACCGCGGATCCCGACTCGGGAGTGGATGTGGCGGTGGAGAGTCCCGTCGCGGAGGTGGAGGGTCCCGTCGGCGAAGTGGAGAGCCCCGTCGGCGAAGAGGTGGCCGACGTTGCCGAGAGCCAGGAAGATGTTGAGGGCGAGGCGTTCGCCGCTGGCGTGGATACGTCTCCGACCCCAGATGCGGACACGTCCTTGGACACGCCCTTGGGCCTGGAGGGCTTTGAAGCCGGTGCAGGAGTCGGCCTCGGGGGCCCGCTGGACGATGTAGAGGGTCCGGGTGATGGGATCGATTTCGGGTCCCTCGACCTGCGAGTCGCCGAACCCGTCGAGTCCGAGGCGGGCCCAACGCCTACGCTCGAGGCGCCCGCGGCGTTTTCGGATGCGATCTCGGAGCTGGTCGTCGAGGAGCCTCCGGAAGAGGAAGCCGAGGCTGCCAAAGCTGCGCCGGCGCGCCGGCGCAAGTATCGGGGTCTGGCACGGTTGGAACGGGAACGAAGGCGTTCTGTCATCCTGCGTCAGTTCTTGATTGGGGGCCTGACGCTCTTGATCGCGGGTGGAGGCGGGCTCGCTGCGGCTTACTACGGACTCGTCAACATCCCCGGTATTACGCCCCCCGAGCGGGTCCGATCCTATGTGCCTGCCCCGGTCGTTTTGCCGGGGCCGACCCCGCGAAGCCCGATCATGACTCACGTCCTGATGATCGACGCCTGGAGCACGGTGGAGACTCCTCTGTCCACCGCCGAGGCCCTCCGGAGCAGGCTTCCGGACCTTCTCTTCTTCGTAACCCCCATCGAGGTGGACGGTACGCCTCAGTTCGCGCTGTACGTAGGCCCCGCCTACAGCGCCGTGGAGGCCAATGCCCTGAAGGGTCCGATCGCCGTCGTCCTGGATCGCTTGAACCCCGACGACTGGTTGGTGCGCGACGCTCCGTACGCGTTCTATTTCGGGGAGTATGACACGGCGGAGAACGCCCAGGGCAGGGTGGACGCGTTGGCCGCGGCTTCGATAACGGCGTATTCGCTCCAGATCGAGTATCCCGACGGCACCAGCGGGCTGCGTGTGTACGGCGGGGCCTTCACGGATGAGTTCGAGGCTTCCCGGATGGGACGGATGGTCAGCGGGGCCGATATCGGAGGACTGGTTTTGACCTTCCGACATGGGACCGTGCCTGAATGAAGCTTCGATCCCTCAGCATTCATGGGTTCAAGTCCTTCGCCGACGCCACCACCATCGACTTCCATGAAGGGATCACCGCCGTCGTTGGCCCCAACGGGTGTGGGAAGTCCAATATCAGCGATGCCATCCGGTGGGTATTGGGGGAGCAGCGTCCCTCCGCCATCCGAGGCGGCAAGATGGAGGAGGCCATCTTCCAGGGATCGCTGAACCGTGCGCCCGTCAACCGGGCCGCCGTCACGATGGTGGTTTCCAATGAAGACGCCGGGCTACCGGTATCGTTCGAAGAGGTCGAGATCGGACGCACGGTTTACCGGGACGGGGGGAGCGATTATTCGCTGAATCGCTCTACGTGTCGACTTCGGGATGTGTTGGACGTCTGCCGAGGCACGGGACTCGGCGCCAACGCCTACTCGGTTATCGAGAATCGTATGATCGACGCGATTCTGTCTGACCGAGCCGAGGAACGCCGCCAGCTCTTCGAGGAGGCCTCGGGTATCGGCAAGTACAAAGACCGCCGTAAAGCCGCGATGAGGCGCCTCGAACACGCCGAGCGGGACCTTACGCGCCTGGAGGACGTGATCGGCGAAGTCGAGACCAAGGTTCGGTCCCTCGCCCGGCAGAAAGGAAAGGCGGAACGCTACAAGACGCTTCGGGAGCGGCGCCTGGCGGTTGAGGTATCCGTCGTCAGCCACGACCTCGGGGCGTTACGGGATCGCTTGTCGGATTTGGACGGTGCCCTGGACGGGGATCGCAAGACGGGCCAGGGGATGGTGGCCGAACTGAGGACCGCCGAAGCGAGAGTCGAGACGTTGCGTCTGGAAGAGGTCGACGCGGAGCGATCCAGAAGCGAAGCAGCGGGCACCCTCGACGGGGTCCGGGGGCGTCTAGTGGAATGGGAGCGTGATCTCGCCGTGGCGGAGGAGCGAAAGGGATCCGCGGAAAGACGACTCGGACAGATCGGGGGGGACCGGGAGGGGTCGGAGACTCGGTTGCGTGAAGTGGCGGAGGAGCTTGCGGCCTTGGAGGCGCGCCACGGCGGTGGCACCGAAGAGCTGGAACGGATTCGGGAAGAGGCCACGGTCCAGGCCGGTGTCGTGGCGTCCGTCCGTGACCGTCTCGATGAGGCACGCGATCGCCTGGAAGAGATGGAACACCACGAACGTGATGTGATCCGGAAGGGCGCTCAACTCGAGGGTGATGCGGACGCGGCGGAGGCCCAGGCCGCGGAACTCGAGCGCCGCCTTCAGCAGATAGATGCTGATTTGAAGAGTGCATCCGACGTCCTCACCGACCTCGAGTCACAAGGAGATCTGTTTACTGGGCGGATGGGCGGCCTGGAGAGTGGGGTGCAACAGGCCAACGTCGAGTTGGAGTCGGCGCGAGGCGCGCTCGCCGATGCGAAAGCCTCCCTGGAAGTCGCGAGAGGCGAGGAACTGCAGGCGGTGCGGGCCGCGCAGGGCATCGAGGCGGAGGTGACCGCGTTGGAGGGACTCGACCGGGGGCAGGAGGGGATCGATCCGGTGGCCAAGGCGGTGCTCGCCCTCGAAGACGTGGGCGTCGTGGGGCCTCTGTTGGACTTCATCGAGGCGCCAGCCGAGTTGGGTCCGGCGGTCGAGTCCTACCTCGGAACGCTGGCGAAGGCCTTGGTGGTCAAGGATAGCCAGGCCGCTGATCGTCTCGTTCGGTGGTTTTCGGAGGACTGGGCGGGCGGGGGCGGGCTGATCTTGCTCCCGCTCGATCACGTTCCGGACACTGCGGCTGGGACTCTCCTCGAGTCGGTCCGTGCCATCGGGGAGGGCGCTCCGTGGGTAGAGGCCTTGCTCGGTGAGGTCGACTTGATCGACGAGATAGGGGACGAGTCGGGTACGGAGAGCCCGTCGGCGCGCCAGCGGCTGCTTCGTGACGGCACGATTCTCGACCGGCGAGGCTTGATTCGCATCGGCACGCCCTCCCTGATTACCGGACGGCTCGAGCGGAAGGACCGTCTCGTGACGCTCCACGCGGCGCTGTCCAAGGCGGAGGACGAAGCCTCGTCCTGTCGGAAGGGCCTGAGCACTGAAGAGGCTCGATACGGGGCCGCGGAGGATGCGCTCGAAAAGGCCCGGGCCGCGCTGATCGATGCCCAGGATGCGTTACGGACAGCGAGCGCCGAGGGCGCAGCCCAGGTGGATCAACGCGCTCGAATCGATGCGCACCGGGACGAGCTCGCGAGACAACTCGAGGGGACCCGGGCCGCCCGCGCCCGTGCGCTGGAGCGGGCCGCGACGGCCATGGAGGACCGAGAGGGTCTTCTGGCCCAGGAGAGCGGCACACGGGAGAAACGCCAGGCCGCCCGAAGTGCGCTGGACCTCGTTCAGGATGAGTGGGAGGCCGCGCGTGGTGAGGAGGCCCGACTCTCGATCCGGCTCGCTCGTGCGGAGGAAGAAGCCAAGCAGGTGGCACAACGCGTCGAGGATTTGACGCGTGATCGTGGTGTGCAGGAGCAACGCTTGGCCGACCTGGACGCCGAGGAGCAGGTTCTGATTGGTGACGTGGCGGCTGCCGTGCAGTGCCAAGAAGAGGGCGAGAGGGAGACCCAGCGCCTCTTTGCCGAACGGGACGCCGCTCAAGCGGTGTTGAACGAGAGGAGTACGCTGCTGACCGGTGTCGCGGAGGCCCTTGCCGAAGCCGAACGGACGGCCCGCACGCTGCGAAGTGCGGAGCGGGAGGCCGTCGAGGGGCGGCACCAGCTCGAACTCGAACGCCAGGAGGTGTTGGGCGGCATCGGTTTGATTCAGGAGAGGCTGGAGGGTGAGTGGGGACGGCCGATGGATCGCCTCCTGGAAGAGGCCGAGCCCGTGGACGGTACGCCGGAGGAGCTGAAGGCTGAGCTCGACAACATCGTGCTTCAGTTGGAGAGAATCGGGCTCGTCAACATGCTCGCCGTGGAGGAGCATGAGGAAGAGAGCACCAGGCTCGAGTTCCTGTCGGGTCAAAGAGACGACCTCGTGGCTGCCCGCGATGACCTGAGGGCCGCCATCCGAAAGATCAACGAGACCGCAATCGATCTGTTCGAGGGCACGTTCGAAAAGATCCGAGAAAATTTCCGCACCACGTTCACGCGGCTGTTCGAGGGCGGAGAAGCCGATATCTGGCTCACCGATTCGGAGGATCCCCTGGAGTCCCCGATCGAGATCCATGCGTCGCCGAAAGGAAAGAAGACGCAGCGCATCGACTTGCTCTCCGGTGGGGAGCGGGCGCTCACGGCGCTGTCACTGCTTTTCGGCATCTATCTGGTCAAGCCGAGTCCGTTCTGCGTGCTCGATGAGGTGGATGCGCCCTTGGATGAGAACAACATCGGTCGCTTCATCCGACTCCTGCAGGAGTTCAAGGAGCAGACGCAATTCGTGCTCATCACGCATAATCCGCGTTCGATCGAGGCCGCCGACTGGATCTATGGCGTGACCATGGAGGAGCCCGGGGTGAGCACGATCGTGGGCGTACAGCTTCACGAGGCTCTCCAAGCCACCGGATCGGCCGCTTAGTAGCTCTCCCATCCTCGTTAACGGTTTTCCCAAGGCAGGCGAGGCTCCGCAACGCCGGTAGACTCCCTATGTTTCTGTGGGTAGACTTCGCCGACGGAGCCGCATGGTGGATTGCTCCGCTCCCCAGAATCCGAGGGTGATGAGCACATGTTGGTCGTGATGAAGCACGGCGCCTCCGACGCCGAGATACAGGCCGTCGTGGACGAGATCGAGCAGTTGGGCTACGAGGCGCGCCCCATGCCGGGGAAGCAGCGGACCACCGTGGGCCTCATGGGGAACGACGGAGGGGTCGACGCCGCGCGGATCCAGGGATTGTTGGGGGTGCTCGAGGTCATCCCCGTGACCAAGCCGTACAAGCAGGTCTCTCGTGAATGGCGTGACTCGGACACCATCGTGGAGCTGGACAACGGCGTTCGGTTCGGCGGCGAAGAAATCAACATCATCGCGGGTCCGTGTGCCGTGGAGGGTGAGTCGGACATCCTCGACATCGCACACCAACTTAAGGCTGCGGGAGCCACCGTGCTGCGGGGGGGCGCCTTCAAGCCCCGTACGTCTCCGTATTCCTGGCAGGGACTCGGGGAGGAGGGGCTCAAGATGTTGGCACGGGCCAAGGAGGCCACGGGGATGGCCATCGTGACGGAGGCGCTCGACCCGGAGGGTGTCGACTTGGTCGCCCAATACGCCGACATCATTCAAATCGGCGCTCGCAACATGCAGAACTATCCCGTGCTGCGGCGGGCAGGCCGATCCAACACGCCGGTGCTGCTCAAGCGGGGGATGTCCGCGACGATCAACGAGTTGCTCCTTGCCGCCGAGTATATTCTGGCCGAAGGAAACGAACAGGTGATCCTGTGTGAGCGTGGCGTTCGAAGTTTCGACACGCAGACGCGCAACTTGTTCGATCTCACAGCGATTCCAGTCGTGAAATCCCTTTCTCATCTTCCGATCATCGCGGACCCGAGCCACGGAACGGGGATTCGGGAGAAGGTCATTCCGATGGCCCGAGCCGCCGTAGCCGCCGGGGCCGACGGCCTGATGATAGAAGTCCACGCCAACCCGCCTGAAGCGCGCTCCGACGGTGCGCAGTCGCTTTATCCGGATCAGTTCCGGGAGCTCATGACCCAGATTCGGGTGATCGCAAAGGCGATAGGTCGCGAGGTGCAGCAGCCGGTCTAGCCATGGCTCCGCCCTGCTGTCCTGGTGAAGCTCGGCTGTGGACTTATCCCCCCCTGCCCGAAGCGTCTTCACCCATGACTAACGTACGCCGGGGACGCCGCTTCGAAGCGCTGGCCGAGGTGTTCTTGAGGGAGAGGGGTTGGCGAGTCCTCGATCGCAATGTGCGTTTTCTCCGCAAGGAGATCGATCTCGTGGTGGAGAAGGATGGGCTCGTCGCGTTCGTGGAGGTAAAAGGCCGCAGCGGACCCGACTTCGGCCATCCCCTGGAGGCGATCACCTGGAGAAAGCGTCGAGCGATCTCCGTCGCCGCCAACGCGTGGATCTCGCGGAGCGACTTCACAGCCGAATCCTATAGGTTCGACGCCGTTTCGGTGCGGTTGATGCCCGGTGGGGCGCTCGAACTGGACCACGTGGAGGGCGCGTGGACCGAGTGATTCCGACGCTCTGAAATCCGCGTTCGACCTACCTCATACCCACTTTTCGCGTGGGATCGGCCACGTTGACGCTCCTTTCGTCCCGGTCTAACTTTCAGGTGCCCCAGGTCCGTAGGGCGAAAGCCCACGAACTCCGTCAGGACCTTGCCGGTAGCAGCGGTAAGTGTGGTGATCGTTGCTGCGGGTCGCCTGGGGCATTTTTTTTGCTTCTCGTGCGGCGTCTCAACCGACCGCGCGCCACAAGTGGCGCCTGCCGGACCCCCGCACCACCTCTTGGGGGAACCGTAAAGCGGTGTCCCACATGGCGTTAGCACGGAAATATCGACCGCGGCGATTCGCCGACGTCGCTACCCAGGAACACGTCTCCGAAACACTGCGCCGTGCGGTATCAGACGGCCGGGTGGGACACGCGTATCTCTTTTGCGGGCCCCGGGGTGTCGGCAAGACGACCCTTGCCCGCATGCTTGCCATGTCCCTCAACTGCTCGGCCCGAGGAGATTCGGGCGAGCCTTGTGGGGAGTGTGAGAGTTGCTCCAGAATCTGGAGCGGGCAGACCGCGCTGGACGTGGTCGAGATCGATGCCGCATCGAACCGAGGTGTCGACGATGCGAGGCAACTTCGCGAGCGGGCGATGTATGCTCCTTCGCAGGAAGGCAGCTACAAGGTCTACATCGTGGATGAGGCCCACATGCTCACGCGCGAGGCCTGGAACGCGCTGTTGAAGATCCTCGAAGAGCCGCCGCCCCGAGTGATCTTCGTGTTTGCGACCACGGAGCCCCAGAAAATTCAGCAGACCGCGGCTCCGATCCTTTCGCGTTGCCAGCGATTCGACTTCCGGCGTATCGGCATTGCCGACATCATGGCCCGCCTGGCCACCGTGCTCGAGCAGGAGGGTTTCCCCGCGCCGGAGGACGCGCTCAGGACCATCGCGCGGAAGGCCGACGGAGGAATGAGGGACGCGCTCTCTTTGTTGGATCAAGTGATTGCCCTCACCGGCGGGGAAATCAGTCAGGACTCGGTGCGTCAGGTACTGGGCCTGGTCGATAACGAGCGCTACGTGGAACTCCTCGACATATGGGCCGAGGGGAAGCACGGGGAGATCTTCGGCTTCGTGGAGCGGCTGCTCGACGAGGGATACGACCTGGTCGAGTTCTACCATGGCCTGGTGGATTCGCTTCGAGCCCTCCTGAGGATTTCGCTGGGAGGGACTCCGCCGGATCTCGATGCCGATACCCGTGACGCTTTCAAGGCGAGGCTCGCTCCGTTCAGTCCGGCGGACCTGACTCGGATGCTCGCGTTGGCGTCGGACGTGGAGAGTTCCGGGAGCCTCAGGCGGAGCCCGAATCCTCAGGTAATGCTCGAGATGTTGCTGCTTCGTATAAGCTATGTGGATCGGACGATCGAGTTGGAGGAATTGCTCACCGGTCTCGGTGGGGGCCCTCCGCCTGAGGGCGCCCCCCGGGGGTCCTCGTCCGGCGCGGCCCCGGACGAACCGCTCTCAGAGCCGGCCACGGCCACGGTCACTGCGCCGGCGGCAGAGAAAGCTCCGGCCGAGGAATCGTCCAGCGCGCTCACGGCAGCGGATGCGTGGGGTCTGTTGGTCGAGCGAGGCACGGGCGTTCCCAACGGGATGCGTCCCTTTCTCAAGGCCGCCACTGTGGCCGAGGCCCAGACCGAGGGCGTCCTGGTCATCGAACTGCCGGCCGGACCGGGTCTGGAACGCCTCGAGGACCCCTCGGCCCGACGGACCCTTCAGAAGGCGCTGGGGGGCTTGATGAGTGCGGAGCCCGAGATCGTTGTCCGGGCCTCCGGAGATGGGGTGTCTCAACCGCGTGAGCGTATCAGCCCCGAGGCGGTGCGAAAGGACAGGATGAAAGGGTTGATCAAGCGGGAACCGCGCCTTCAGCAGGCGGTAGACGAACTCGACCTGGAATTACTAGATTGATTCCAACACGTTGCAAGGCAGGGGTTTGACGATGACAGACATTCAGCAGCTCATGCAAATGGGCCAGCAACTCCAGGCGCGGATGGCCCAACTGCAGGAGGAGCTTTCCGCACGTGAGATCTCTGCGTCCTCCGGTGGGGGAATGGTGACGGCGACCGTCGACGGGAAGGGCACCGTAACCCGGATCGTGATCGATCCGACAGTGGTGGATCCGCGCGACGTGGAGATGCTCGAAGACCTGGTGACGGCAGCGGTAACCGAAGCCCAGGGTAAGGCCCAGGGCCAGTATGAAGAAGACATGCGGAAGGCGGCGGGGGGGATGCCGATCCAACTCCCCGGCCTTTTCTAGTAACCTTGGCCCATCCGGACGGCTCGTGTTCGTCAAGAAAGTCCGCCCCGGTCGTCCACCGACCTGTTAGTTTTTAGTGTCGGTCATCCAACAACTCATAACGGAATTCTCACGCCTTCCGGGCGTGGGGTCCAAGACCGCACAACGTTTTGGGTATTACCTCCTGAAACGGCCTCGCGAGGAAGCGTTCAGCCTCGCTGCGGCGATTCGGGAGGTCGCGGAGAAGATCGGGCCGTGCGAGGTGTGCGGCAATTTTACGGAATCAAAGCTATGCGAGGTCTGCTCGAATCCGAACCGGGACGAAGGCGTCGTCTGCGTCGTTGAAGAGGCGTACGAGGTCGGAGCGATCGAACGGGCAGGGGGATATAGGGGAGTGTACCACGTGCTGGGTGGCCGACTTTCGCCGTTGGACGGTGTCGGTCCGGACGAGATCAACGTCACGCCGCTTCTGGAGCGGATCCGGACGTCCGGTGGAGCGGTAAAGGAGGTCGTCGTGGCCACGAACTCCAGTGTGGAGGGAGAGGCCACGGCTGTTTATCTGGAGGGAGTGATTCGCCCCCTCGGGCCGAGGGTGACGCGTTTGGCGCGTGGCCTCCCGGTGGGGAGTGAGCTGGAGTACGTAGACGGTTCCACGATCGTCGAAGCTCTGGCCGGGCGACGGGAGATGTAGGATGGACAAGAAAACACGAAATGCGGGCATTGCGGTTCTGGCGGCTGCAGCCGCGGGGGCCGTGGCCGCGTGGGTCATTCGTGATCAAATGCAGCGGCACAGCCGAGACCTATTCAGCCCTTCATTTCTTCGGCGTCTGGCAGCTCTGGGATACATGGCCAAGGCCGAAGCTACTGTGGATCATATCAATCTGATGAAAGATTTCGTCGCTTGGGAGTCACGAGAAGCGCTCCGCCGGCGGGCCCAGGCTATCGTGCAACGGATGGAGCGGGACGCGATGGGTCCCGCCCTGTCCGCCTGATAGGTTGCCCTTCTTGTCCGTCTACCCGACCTTACGCTGTTCTTCCCCAGATCGGGGGAAAGGCTCATCTTTGTCGCCGTTTCGAGTAGTGCTGAATCCCAAGTTCGCTCCCGTGCGGGGGCCAGAGATCCTGGGGGACCGTTTGGAGGGAGTGATCGACTCGCGACACCGGGAGAGAGCGTAGCCCCTCATGTCCCTGATCAACTACGCCAGCCGGGAAATCAACTGTAAGATCGTCTATTATGGCACCGGGTTGGGTGGAAAAACCACCAACCTGGAATACGTGTATTCCAAGGTAAATCCCGAGGCGAAGGGCAAGATGATCTCCCTCGCCACGGAGACCGAACGAACGCTGTTCTTCGACTTTCTCCCGATCGATCTCGGTGAGGTGAAGGGCTTCAAGACCCGGTTTCACCTGTACACGGTTCCGGGTCAGGTGTACTACAACGCGAGTCGAAAACTGATTTTGAAGGGTGTCGATGGAGTGATCTTCGTGGCGGACTCTCAGGCGGAACGCATGGAGGCGAATATCGAGGCCATGCACAATCTGTACGAGAACCTGGAGTCCTACGGTTACGATCTCACGAACATCCCCTTCGCGATGCAATACAACAAGCGGGATCTGCCCAACGCCATGGCGATGGCCGATCTCAGATCGCAGCTCAATCCCATGGGGGTGCCCGATTTCGAGGGGGTAGCGATCGAGGGCCGAGGGGTCTTCGAGACGCTGGGCGCGGTCAGCAAGATGGTCGTTCAGGCTCTTAGCTGAGGCGACCATGGAAGGGAGTCGACACCTTCCTAACGCGATTACGGTCGGGCGAATCGTAGCGTGTCCGGCGATATTCTTTCTGGCCCTCTCGCCCTCGGGCGGCGCACGTTTCGCTGCCTTTGTCCTCTTCGTCGGGGCTGGGTTGTCCGACCTCTGGGACGGACATCTGGCGCGAAAGCATGGCTGGATCACCGATGTCGGCAAGCTGCTCGACCCCATTGCCGATAAACTGCTGTTGGTATCGACGCTGATCCCCTTCTACATCATTTCACACCGGGGCGGGGAAGAGCACTTGGTTCCCTGGTGGGGCATGCTTCCGATGTGGGTGCTGATCGTGATTCTGGGCAGGGAGCTTCTGGTCACGCTCTTCAGGCAGTGGGCGGTCCGGCAGGATGTCGTGATCGCCGCCGGAACCTCGGGCAAGTACAAGGCGTTCCTCCAAAACCTGTTCTCGGGCGGACTCTTGCTGTGGTACCCACTGCAGGGATTCGCCTCCTCCAGGGGATTCGACAACCTGCTTGTCCGGGCCTGGTTTCAGTTCCATTCAGCCTGGGTCGGCTTGACTCTCGGGGTCGCGCTCATCCTCACGATCTACTCCATGGTGGACTATCTGTGGAGCTACCGTGGCCTGATGGGCTTCCGGGACTGACCGCGTGTGTCCCGAAACGAGCCGGTTACCGCAGCGATCGTCACGGTCGGTGAGGAGCTGCTGTCCGGCGAGACCACCGACACCAATGGGTCTTGGCTGAGCAGAAGGCTGGCATCTCTCGGCGCTCCAGTCCTCCAGCGGTGGGTCGTAGGGGACGACGCCGAGGCCATTCAGGCTGCACTTTCGGCGGCTCTGGCCGTGGCGGATCTGGTCGTTCTTACAGGTGGACTCGGACCGACCCGAGACGATCTGACACGGCCCGCCGTCGCGAGTTTTCTGGGCCTCGAGCTACGGTCCGATCCCCAGATCGTCGAGGACCTGCGCGAGCGGTTTCGGGCGCGAGGGTTGCCGGACCTTCCCGCGAACAATCTGTCTCAGGCCGAAGTGCCTCAGGGGGCTCGGGTGCTCACCAACTCGCTTGGGACCGCGCCGGGGCTGCTGATGGAGCACGAGGGCCGATCGGTGGCGCTTCTGCCCGGGGTGCCCCGCGAAATGCGGAGGATCTTCGAGGAGGTGCTCGAGGGCGTCATCATCGATCGGTTCGAAGCTCGGTTGGTGCCTCTCGTCCACCGGACGCTCTACACGGTCGGCGTCGCGGAGTCTGTTCTCGGTGAGCTTGTCGACGAGGTCAGGGAGGGGATTCCGGAAGAAGTCGAGCTTGCGTTTCTTCCCGGCCTTCGGGGCGTTTCCATACGCATCACGGCGCGGTCGTCGGCGGATGGGGCTGCCAAGCTGTTGGACGCAGCACAGTCGATTCTGGATCCCATCGTGGCGCCCTATCGCATTGGGGTGGAGAAGGGCGACCTGGTCGAGGCCGTCGCCGACTTGCTGACGAGAGAATCACACTCGTTGGCCGTGGCGGAGAGTTGTACCGGGGGGCTCATGGCCAAGAGAATCACCGATGTCCCTGGCTCCTCGACGTACTTCCGAGGGGGAGTGATCGCCTATGCCGATCGCGTCAAACTCGAGCTGCTCGGCGTCGAGGAAGGGGTGCTCGCCGAGGGCGGGGCGGTGTCGGAGGCGGTGGCGGCCGGCCTGGCCCGTGGCGTCGCTGATCTTCTCCACGCCGACGTCGGCGTCGGGATCACGGGAATCGCTGGGCCGGGGGGCGGTACACCCGAGAAGCCCGTGGGTACAGTCTGGTTCGCGGTGTCCATGAAGGGACGCGTGCGCACGTCACACAACGTCTTCAGCGGGGATCGTGAGGCGATCCGTGAACGGGCGACCCAGGCAGCATTGCTTCTCCTCTACGAAATGTTGGCGCCCTGAGTCGGAAATTCGTCCGGCCTTGAATCCTCCCTCTTCGGATTCAGTACTTCAGTCGGGGCTCCCGAAGGGGCTGAGAAGCGGTAAATTCACGGACGCCGGTCGGACGACGCGCCGCCGCCATTCAGGTGTAACGAGGGAACGATGGGTAAGAAGAAGAAGAACAGTCCCGAAGAGATGACGACTTCCGAGGCCGAGGCAAAGGACGAAAGCCCCCCTCCGACGCCGGGATCATCGACCGGGATGCCTGCGGGGGACGATGCCTCACCCGAGGAAATCGAGGAACAGGAGGTCGAGGCCGAGCTCTCAGCGGATCTCGACCATATGCAAGAGGAACTCAGCGCCGTCAACGATCGGCATCTTCGATTGGTTGCCGAGTTTACGAACTATCGTCGCCGCGCGGAGACCGAGTTGTCCGAGGCGTGGGCTAGAGGTCAAGCCGACATGCTCCGGAGTTTCGTCGAAGGGCTGGATGACCTGCAGCGCGTCGGCGCGTGGCAGGCGGAGAGCACGACCGTGGATGCTTTGATCGAGGGTGTCGACTTGGTCGAACGAAAGTTTCGGCAGGCCCTCGAGGCGGCGGGTGTCGAGATGATCGATCCCGCCGGAGAGATTTTCGATCCCAACATCATGGAAGCCATGCTGGGGGTGCCGACCGCGGATCCCGAGGAAGATCAAAGAGTCCAGGACGTATTCCAGAAGGGGTACAGCTTCAAAGGTCACCTGGTACGACCCGCCCGAGTCACCGTCTTCAAACACGAATAGGCGAGAGTCGTGGCGACAGAGACAAAGGACTTCTACAAACCGCTGGGCATTTCCGAGAAGGCCAGCCAGGCCGAAATCAAGTCGGCCTACAGGACGCTGGCGAAGAAGTACCATCCGGACGCGACCCCCGGGGACGTGAAGGCCGCCGAGCGCTTCAAGGGAATCGGCGAGGCCTACTCGGTGCTCTCAGACCCCGAGAAGCGCAAGCACTACGACCAGATGCGCCGTATTCCCAACCTCGGATTCGGTCGCGGGCGTGGAGCGCCGAGGGGTACCGGTCCTCAGGGTGGCGGCGGATTTTCCTTCGAGGACCTCGAGGGATTCGGAGGGTTGGGAGACATTTTCAGTTCCATCTTCGATCGAAAGCCCAAGACGGGGGAACCGGAGAGACGTAGGGGCCCGGCGAAGGGGCGCAGTATCGAATACATGGTGGAGATCTCCTTCCTTACCGCAGCCAAGGGAGGCAAGATTTCCATCGACGTACCGATTACCGAGGAGTGCGCCACCTGCGGAGGATCGGGCTCGTCCCCGGGAACGGGCACCAAGCAGTGCGGTGAATGTGAAGGCAGCGGCGCGATTTCCTTCGGCCAGGGAGGCTTCGCGGTCAATCGGCCCTGCCCGGCATGCTTCGGTCGCGGGAAGATTCCGGAGTCACCGTGCGCGGCATGTAGCGGGAGCGGAACGGTGCGACAGAATCGGCGCTTCAAGATTACGGTGCCGAAGGGCGTCGAGTCCGGCGGCAAGGTCCGCTTGTCCGGCAAGGGTGAGCGGGGCAGCCAGGGTGGAAAACCGGGGGACCTGATTATCACGTTCAAGGTCGCGCCCCACGATTTCTTCCGCCGTGACGGGCTGGACATCCATGTGAAAGTACCGGTCAATCTCGCCCAGGCCACGCTCGGCTCGAAGATGGCGGTGCGGACCGTGTACGGTAAGAAGGTGCACCTCCGAATTCCACCGGGCACACAGAGTGGTACGAAGCTCCGAATTCGTGGTCAGGGTATCGAGAAGGGGGAGCGCGTCGGAGACCAGATCGTGGAAGTGGAGGTGGCTATCCCGGAGACGTTGACCGACGATCAGCGGCAGGCCATGGAGGAGTTCGCTTCGTCATCCGGGTTGAAGCATTGAAGCCCGCCCGACTTCTTCATCGAGTGTTCGGCTAACCAACGCGCGCTCGATCCGTCCACCGCCAAGAACCCGTTCGCCCTGGAAGAAGACGGCCGACTGTCCGGGCGTCACGGCCCGCTGTGCTTCTTCGAAGGCCAGGACCACCCGCCCGTCTGTCGACTGCACCGTCGCTGGGACGGCGGCGGCGCGGTAGCGGATCTGCACTTGAATGGGCGAAGCCTCCGGAGGAGGTGTCGTAAGCCAGTTCACCTCACCGATCTCGGCGCCCCCTGATGCGCCCTCCTCGGCCGTACCGACAACGACTTCGCGAGAGTCGGCGCGGATCTCGATCACGTAGAGGGGTTGGCCGAAGCCCCCACCCAGCCCCTTACGCTGACCGACCGTAAAGTTGGCGTACCCCGTGTGCTCACCGAGGACCGCGCCAGTGCTTGACACGATCAAGCCCGGCTCCAGGGCGGGGTGTTGCTTGATGAGCCTCTTCTCGAGGAGGTCTCGGTAGTCGCCCGTGGGCACGAAACAGATCTCCTGCGACTCCGGCTTGTCGGCCGTGACCAGGCCGAGCGCCCGCGCCTGTTCCCGCACCTGGATCTTCGTCAGGTCTCCGAGAGGGAAATGGAGAAGGGGCAGCATCTCCGTGGGTAGGCCCCAGAGGAAGTAGGACTGGTCCTTCGAAGCATCGATACCCCGGTGCAGGGCCGGCGTGGCGACGTTCGAGCGATCGATCCGGACGTAGTGGCCGGAGGCAATCCCATCACAACCCAGGACGCGCCCCCGTTCCATGAGATCCTGAAACTTCGTGTTGGAGTTGCAGCGCACACACGGATTGGGCGTGCGGCCGCGGGCGTACTCGGAGACGAAGTCGTCGATTACGTCGCGCGTGAAGTCCTCCTCCACGTCGAAAACGTAATGGGGTATGCCGAGAGCGTCCGAGACACGGCGGGCGTCGGCGATTCCGTCGAGCCCGCAGCACGTCTTGGAGTGCGCTTCCTCACCGGAATAGCAGAACGTCTTCATGGTGGCGCCCACGACGTCATAGCCCTGCTGAACGAGAAGCGCGGCGGCCACCGAGGAATCTACGCCGCCCGACATGGCGACCAGGATCCGTTGACCGCTCACCCTCGCACCTCGACGCCCCGAACGCGCTCCAATACCGTCAGCGTCGCCTCGGCCGCGCGAATCACATCGCTCTCGCTGGTCGAGCGCCCGGGGCTGAACCGCAGGACCGCGACCCCGTTCAACGGGCCATACAAGGCCTCGAGGACGTGGCTCGCCTTGTGAGCTCCGCTGTCGCAGGCCGAGCCCGCCGAAGCCGCGATCCCCTCGAGGTCGAGACCGGCGAGGAGCGCCTCGGGATCCGCGTCCGGGATGCCCACGTTGAGGATGTGTGGGGCCCGGTTGGGCACATCCCCGTGGACCCGGAGACCCTCGATACCGTCCTCCAGCCTCGCTTGGAGCAGGTCACGGAGCCCACGGATGCGATCGGCCTCCGACTCCTGTTCCTGCACCGCCAGTTCCACGGCGATGGCCATCCCAACCGCTCCGGCGACGTCCTCCGTGCCGGGCCGTAGCTCCCTTTCCTGCCCTCCACCGAAGATGAGCGGGGCTACGTCCACTCCTCGTCGGACGAACAGGACGCCCGTGCCCGTCGCGCCGTAGATCTTGTGTCCCGTCAGTGACAGGAGGTCGACCGGGGCGTCCCCGACATTGACCGGAACCTTACCGAGGGCCTGGACGGCATCCGTGTGGAAGACAGCGTCGTGGGCATGGGTCCGCTCCACTATAGCCTCGATCGGCAGGTGAATGCCGACCTCGTTGTTCACCGTCATGGCCGACACGATCGAGGCGCCGTCGGCGAGTGCCGTATCGAGCGCATCCATGTCCAGCGTACCGTCGGCGTAGACGGGAATCGTGCACCCGCGGCCACCTCGTTCTCCGACTTCGGCCGCAGCGCTCAAGACGGCCTTGTGCTCTATGGCTGAGACGGCGGCAAAGGGTGTTGTTCCCTTACGCCGAACGGCTTCGGCGTGGCCGAGGATGGCCACATTGTCCGATTCCGTTCCACCGCGCACGAAGTAGATTTCGCCCGGGTCGGCTCCGATGGCCCGGGCCACGCGTTCTCGCGCCTCCTCGAGACGCGCGGCCGCACGGCGCCCCCACCCATGCGCACTCGACGGATTGCCGAATTCGCCATCGAGAATGGCGAGCATCCCTTCGCGCGCCTCGGGTCGAACCGGCGTGGTAGCCGCGTGATCGAGGTAAATAGACGACATGTGTTCCCTGTGCACCATCATGTTCGGGGCCGGTATTTCCTTGCGCCGATGCGCCTCCTATGTTGCACAACATACCGAATGAACTGGGGGCGGTGAACCGTGACACGTACGACAAATCCTGTATGAGCAGGTACCGTCCGCCCTTTCCGGATGGCCGCCCGCCTCACTTCCGGGCCACGGTGCACGGCATCGCTTTCGCCGATCGGGACCGCCATCTGGCTGCGCTCGAAGCCGGAGATTCTCTTTACCTGATCCCCGATCCGCTGGATCAAGAAACACCGGACGTGTGGGTGCACCGACCGGGCGGAGACCTCCTTGGCCACCTACCCCCCGAGATCAGCGCCTGGCTGGGGCCGTGGCTGTGCGAGGGTGGGGGAGCCAGTGCCACGGCCCTGAAGATCCACGGATCAGATGTCCCTAGCTGGCGGAGACTGCTACTCGAGGTCAGTTGTTCCGTCTGACGCTTCTGGAACGCCGCGCCCGATCTCCTGAATCGAACGGCTGAGCTCGACACCGGCGTTCGATCGTCGTGTTCAGAACGTTGAGACTCGATCACTCACGAGTGATTCCAGCGCGACCGTCTCCCGTGTCCAAAACGGTTCTCCGTACGCACCACGAATCCGCGAGCCGTGGCTGGCGCACTGGGCACGGATTTGGTCTTCGAGAGGCCTGTCCCCCCCACCGAATACCTCACCCAGGGCGGATTTTCCCGAGACTTGCGATTCGAAACACGCCAACGCCGCCATCTTCGTCTCGATGTGATCGGTAATGTCGACCACGAAGGACGGTGGTGGAGCGTCCTCGCGGAAGAGCAGGCAGTGCACGACCTTTTCGGGCCGGTGGGCAGAGCCGGGGGCATCGTAGTTCTTCAGGGCGGACAAGAAGGAGGCGTCGTAGGCGAGTTGGGCAGCGACCCGGTGGTCTGGATGCCGACCCTCGCGCCAGTGCGTCACGATCACTCTTGGCCGCAACTCTCGGATCAGTCCCACCACGACGCTTCGAGACGCGTCATCGTTGATGAGCCCCGAATCTCGGAGCCCCGCGTTTCTGCGCACCGCTATACCCATGACTTCGGCGGAGCGAGTCGCCTCCTCCGCGCGTGTCTCCGCGGACCCGGTGCTCGCCGCTTCGCCCCGCGTGAGGTCGAGAATCCCGACCCGGTCACCCCGTGCGGCCGACTTGGATAGAGAGCCGCCGCACAGAAGCTCGGCATCGTCGGGGTGGGCCATGATGGCCAGAAGATCGAGCGGTTGGGTCATCAGTATCTACGGCGGTTCGGGTGTTTGCCAGGATCTACGATCCGGATGTTGCGAGTATCTAAGATTCGGGTGTTACGAGTATCTAGGATTCGGATGTTACGAGTATCTACGATTCAGGTGCTTACTCGAAGCCGAGCGCTTGGATGGGGTCCAAACGGGACGCCCGATACGCCGGAGCGATGCCGAAGAGGACCCCCGTAACGATCGCCATCGCCAGGGCCGTGAAGATGGCCCACAACGGGATGGTAGCGGGAATCGGTGTGTATGCGGCGACGCCTTCGGCGAGTCCGGCGCCAAGGGCCAATCCGGCGGCACCGCCGAGCAACGTGAGCACCGCCGACTCGACCAAGAATTGCCACAGAATTTCCTGGCGGGTGGCTCCCACGGCCTTCCGGATGCCGATCTCCCTGGTTCGCTCCGTCACGGAGATCATCATGATACCGATGACGCCAATCCCGCCCACGAGGAGGCCCACCGACGAGAGCGCGAGCATGACCAAGAAGAATATGCCGAGGAACGTGTTGAAGGTCGCGACAAGCTGGTCCGAGCGCATGACCGCGAAATTGTTCTCATCCCGTGGGCGGAGGCCCCGCATGGAGCGCATGGCGCCGATCACCTGGTCGATCGCTGCTTCTTGACCGAAGGACTCCCTGGGGACGATCCAGACATTCCCCTGCCAATTCGATGCCTTGAGCCTTTTCATGGCCGACGTATACGGAAAGATGGCCCAATGCTCTATGGCGGAAGAGAATACGTTTTGCTCGTTTTCGAACACGCCCACGACGGTGAAGGCCTCGCTCACAGCTCGGTTACCCAGCGTGACCCGGATCTTTCTCCCGATCGGATCCAGGGCTCCGAAGAACTCCTCGGCGAGTGGTCCGGAGATCACGACCAGCGGCCGGGACTGGTCGACCTCCTGTGGTATGAAATCACGGCCGGCGGTGAAGGCCCCCGGTTGATAGGCTGGCCAGCCGGATGAGTATCCATAGGATGGCACGGAGTTCACCCTGCGCCCCTCCGCGGCCATGGTCGAGTTGAAGTTGAAGTTGTACAGCGCTTCGCGGACCGCCGGGAGGCGGGCCAGACGCTCGGCCTCCTCGGGCTCGATGGTGGGCTTGTTCCACCAGGGAGGCCGCTGGTTCCCGAAAGAGGCGCGCACCGCCGAAAAATCGAAGCGCATGACGCCGAAGTTGTCCGGACCCGCCGATTCGAAGCCATCCATGATCGACGATTGGATGCCGGTGACGAGCGCAGCGATCATCACGATCACACCCACCCCGATCGACACACCGAGGATCGTCAGCCCAGAACGGATCTTGTTTCCTCGGATCGAGTCGAGGGCGATTCTCACACCCTCCTCGAGCATGGTGAGGCGACGCATCCTACTCGTACCTCAGGGCGTCGACGGGTGCCAGCTTGGAGGCCCGCGCAGCGGGGTACACGCCGGATATCACTCCGACCAGTACGCCGAGCGACACACCCAGGGCGATCCACTTCGCATCGACCGCGGCCGGGAGGGGGGAAAGCGCTCTGACCAAATAGGTGAGGCCGACACCGACCGCCACGCCCAGGGCCGCCCCGACCCCTGAAAGCGTGACGCTCTCGATGAGGACCTGACTCAGGATGTCCCGACGTCGGGCACCGAGGGCCTTCCGTACGCCGATTTCCCGCGTTCGCTCCATCACCGAGACGAGCATGATGTTCATGATGACGATGCCGCCCACGACCAGGGATATCGCCACCAACCCCGGAAGGGCCAGAAACAGGATCCTGGAGATGTTGTCCCAGAAGCTCAGCGTGTCCTCGGCCGTCTCGACCGAAAAATTGTCTTCCTCGGCTGGGCGCAGGCGTCGCCGGGTTCGCATGATGCCCTCGATCTCCACTTGAAGGGCTCGCAGCGTGGCTGCCTCGTCGGCCTGCGCCACAATCTGATCCACGATGCCGCGAGGGTTGGTCACCGCCTGAATCGGCGACCGGGCGGGAGCAATGGCCTGATTGTCGAGGGATTGCCCGAACAAGCTGCCTTGTTCTTCGAGGATGCCTACGACGCGATATGGGAATCCGCGGATGCGTACACGGCGTCCGAGCGGATCGAGATTTGCGAAGAGGAGGTCGGCGGTCTCACTGCCGAGCACGACGACTGCCGTGCCGCGCTCGGCCTCCTGATCGGAAAACGTGCGCCCCCTTTCGACGTTCCAGTCACGGATCACCATGATCTCGGGCGAAACGGCGTGAATCTGAACGTTCTCGACGGATTGACCGTTGTCCGCAACGACCTCACCGCCCGTGCTACTCTCCGCGCCCACACTCGCCGGTATGGTGATCTGCTCCCTCACCGCTTCCCAATCCTGGTACGTAATCCGGGGACGGCGCTGGCGAGCACGATCGCTCGAACCCTCGAAGTTAGGTCCGTCCGACCATCTACGTAGCGTGACGGTGTTGACGCCGAACACAACGGACGCGAGGTCCTCGCGGACGTAGCGATCCATCCCCTCGACGATGCTGACCACGACAATGAGAAACATGACGCCGAGGATGACGCCGAGGAGACTGAAGAAACTCTTCAGCTTCTCGGTCCAGATCTGCAGGAGGGCCAAGCGGATTCCTTCCACGAACTGCATCGAGATCTCTCCTTAGAATCCTTGGGCGCCGTCAGTCGGACGACTCATTGGCACCATCCTCCGCTTCCCTCACCCGGTCTCCATCGGCGAGATCACGGATCTGTTGGTAGGGGCCCGCCACGATGCTGTCTCCTTCACTGACGCCCGAGACCACCTCGAAATGCTCCTGGCCGGTAATGCCGACCTCCACGGGGACGAAGGTGACCTGCCCGTCCGCTACCAGGAACACGCCCTCCACGTCGGTGTTTTCCGGGCGCGAGATCGGACCTCGCGTCTGGCCGTCGTTCTGCGGGTCTTCCTCGGCGCTAGCGCTCGCTCCCTCCTCCGCTTCCTCCTCGGGCCGAACCGTCAGGGCGATGATCGGCACGGCGAGGGAATTCTTTCTCGTCGCCGTGATGATGTCCGCCGTCACCGACAGGTCAGGGCGAATGCCCTCCGGGGGATCGTCCATCGTGATGACGACCTCGAAGTCGATCGCAGCCGCTTGGCCGCTCCCCGCCGTGGAAGCGGGCGGTCTGATCGCGCTGTTGCCGATCTCCGTCACCACGCCACTGAAGTGCCGGTCCGGAAATGCGTCCAACTCCAGAATCGTACTGTCGCCGAGGGCGATATATGGAACATCCGTCTCGTCCACCTCCAGGACCGCTTCCACCCGCGACAACTCACTGATCGTCAGAACCAAGCTGCCGGCGTTGTTCATGGTGCCGACGATGACGGTCTCTCCCACCTCTACGTTGAGGCGAGTCACCTTCCCCGAATTCTGGGCCCGGAAAACGGTCTTGGCCAACCGCTCATTCGCCTCCTCGAGCGAGGCGACCGCCTGGTCGACCATAAACTCCTGCGACTCGAGTTGCCGGGTGGCCAACACTACCTCCGTCTCGGCGTCATCGAGCAACTGCCGTGCGACCAATAGTGAATCACGGTTGAACAGGTCACTCAGCCGTTCGTAATCCCTGTTGACCCGCTCCAGATTCGCTTCCTGTTGACGCACTTGGGCGTTGGACTGGTTCAGTTGGGCTTGGGCCCGTGCCACAGAGGCTTCGAACTCGGTCGGGTCGAGCCGCAACAAGAGTTGCCCCTCCACGACGTCGTCACCCTCGTTGACGAGCAACTCGATGACCCGCGCCGACACATCGGAGCTTATGTCGATCACCCGGCCTGCTCGAACGTTGCCGCTGGCCGTGACGGTTTCGACGAGGTCCCTGCGAGCTACGACATCGAACCGGACTGGAACGCCCCGGTCCCGCCTCTGAAAAATGGTGAAGGCGGTGGCGCCACCGATTACAGCGACGATCGCGATCCCTATCAGGACTTTGGTTCTAGTAGTCATGGAGTTGTCGGCGGTCATGGATTTATGCGTAGCCTCAGGGTGTGCGGAGGGAGTTTCCTACCACCGCCTCCAGGTTTGCGAGGAAGTCGTGGTACGCGAAGATCGCCGCGATCTGTTCCCGATCGGCTTCGACCTTCAGGGTTTCCGCTTCGAGGAGCTCGAGAAAGTCCGCGAGCCCTACGGTGAAGCGCTCTCTCGCCAGACGGAGTTGTTCGTCAGCCACCGTCTGATTCTGTTCCTCGATCAGCGCGGCCTGGTAGGCCGTTCGAACCGTGGCCAGGGTGGTGGCGATGTCCGCCCGGAGCGCCAGTTCCTCTTCCCTCAGGCTGAGGTCGAGGTCGTCGAGCTCCACCCGAGCCTCGGTGATCTGGCGTTGCCGGCTGAGGCCCTGGAAGATGGGCACACTGATCGAGATGCCGGCCGTCGGTGGTTGGCCCGTAAAGCCAAACGGGAAACCCCGATTTTCGCGCTCGATGCTCTGGGCGTCGGCGTCCGTGAACTGAAATTGAGAGCAATCCTGAGAGGGAAGTGGGCTCGTCAGCCGTGAAAAGAGATCGTTGAAGAACAGGCAATTCTGAATGGTACCCTGGGCCTGGAGCTCGCCCTGCTGAATGTTGAGCGCGGTGCTCGACGCCTGGCGCGTAAATCCGCTTGTCCGCGCAGTCAGGCTCACCGAGGGGAAGTACGTGCTCTTCGCCATTTTCACGCCGTAGCTGCTCGACGAGCGACTCGCGCGCAGAGACCTGAGGTTGGGGTTGTTCTCCAAGCCCATCTGGTAGAGCTCCTCACGATCCCAAAGCGGTTCCGAGAGCACGAACGGTGTGGTTGGCACGAATGGCGAATCGAGGTCGACTCCCATTTGCTGGAGGAGTCGTATCCGCGCGGTCTCGAGGGCGTTGGCGGTCTGCAGGACCGTGACCTCGGCTCGCCCGACGGCCACTTCGGCCTGAGCCACGTCCACCCCGGTCGCGCTTCCCACCGCTAACTGCGCTGCCGCCAAGCGAAGGTTGAACGTTGCCCGTTCCCGCTGTTGTTCGGAGACCAGCACCTGTTCGGTTTGCCGCAGAACCTCGATGTAGCCTTGCGTGACCTGAAAGACGAGATTCGCCTCCGCGTCGGCCATCTGGGCGAGCGTCGCCACACGATCCGCTTTCGCTTGCCCGGGGGCCATCAGCGTCCTGCCGTTGATCTGATAGTCGAGGTTGAGGCTGTAGTTGGAAAACCGGAACGAGGGCTGGTCGGCAAATCCGAGATCACCGAGGGTCAGACTCCCGAAGGTCTGTTCTCCGGCGCCCTGCCAAGAGATGCCACCGCTCGCCGACGCCGACGGAAATAGGCTCCCGTAGGCTGACCTCACGTTCCAGTTGGCGAGGTCCTCATCGTTCCTGACGGCCTGAAGCGCCGGATTGTTCTCGCGGGCGATGTCGATCGCCTCTGCGAGCGTGAGGGAGACGGGGACGAAGTCCTGAGCGGCGGCTACTCGTGGAGCGAACGAGAGGGCCAGCGCCAAGGCCGCGCTTTGGAGCGATCGAGTCAACAAGGGACATCTCCGTTAGAGTTGAATGGAGCAGGTGCCGAGCCACCGATCCGCACCAGCGCCGACTCGGATCCCATGCGGTATCGCCAGCCAATCCTACGCTTCGCACGATGCATCTGTTTCACCCGTCGTCTGTGGTTTTCACAGTAGCCAGTTGGGCACTCTCGCCATTCCGCTCGGTTGGCTCGTCCGCAAACGTGTCCCGGAGGATCTTCAATCCATCACTGAGCTCCTGGCGCTGCGCTGCACTGAGGGAATCGAGGGCTTCCGATATGGGAGCGATGGCCCGTGCGTAAACCTGCTTGAGAGCGTCCCTCCCGGCCTGAGTCGCCTCGACCATCACCACCCGTCGATCGTCCTGGGACCGGGTCCGCACCACCCATCCGAGGTTCTCGATGGTCGTGATCGTCTTGGACATCGTCGGCATGCTCGCGGCATGGAGATCCGAGAGTTCACTCAGGCTGCGGGGACTTTGCGCGACCATGCCCAGCAGCCCTACGTGAGCCAACTTCATGGACCGTTCCGATTTACGAAGGTCCGCGGCCACCCTCCGCGTTACGAGGGGAATCACTTCCAGCACCTCGCTGGCCACCTTTCGCGAACTGATATCCATAGCCCCGCACTTTGATCTTGTTCACTCAACGAAATCGTTTCGCTGTACGAATAATTAGCTAAGGCAAGTATAATTACGTATGTGACTGGGGGGGAAGGGGCAACGGAGGGGCGGGGAGGGGGAGACGGGTGGTGCGGCAGGAGCTAGCTCGGGGGTGGGTCCCTGCGTATGGCGACATAATTCTGCGACGAAATCTGGACGCGCAGAACCCGGTTTTGTCCGTCCAGCCAGATATCATGGACGGCTCCGTCAACACGTAGTTCCAGCCGTTGGGCGGGGATGGTGGTCCCCCCAATGGTGATCGGCTCGACCGTCGTCATGCGGAGTGTGCCCGTCGATTGGACGCCCGGTCTCGGGAGAATGGCCGAAACGCCAACGGCTCCCGGACTCTGGTACGGCGCGAGGAAGAAGTAGTGGTGGGCGAAGAATCGATCCAACACCACGGTTGGCGTCTGCCGTTGGGTCTGGCGATACTCACGTTCCTCGACTCCGGCTTCGGAGGTCGTGGACGAGACCATGCGGCCGGCGCGGAGTTCCAGGCGAATCGAGAGTTCGGATGGAGCGGATACGTTGACCTGGTATGCGTCGAGGGCCATCCCCACGCCGAGAGTGCCGAGGGCAGACTGAAAGGTCTGCCTTACTCCGCCCTGAATGATCTCGAGCGTGCCCTGGGCGATGGTGCGGGCGTTGTCACCGAATCCGGACCGGCGGATTCGAAACGTCTCGGTTCCGACCGCTCGGCCGCCCAACTCGACGATGAATGTGCCATTGTCCACTTCGACCGCTTGCGCCGCCACCGTCCGCGGGAGGCATCCCAGTCCGGTGATGGTAAAAACGCCCAGCAGAGCGATGAGCAGGGAATACGAGGTCGTCGGGAAACGCATATTCCCGGAGTACACCGGATCTCGGCAGATCGTTCGATGGTATCGATCAGGCATCGGACGGGGAGTCGTGCGCCAACGCCTCCTCTAGAATGGCGATGTACCGGTGATAAGCGGCGGCGCCCTTCTCGGCGGTCGCCAGCGTGGGACGGCCCACGACACCCTGAAAGCCGGGAGGAGGTGTGGTGACTCGACCCTCGACGTACCTTCCCGAGGACTGCGAATGGGGCAGAAAGTCGACCGCCTCGTCCATGCGGACGAGTTCGGGTGCGAGGAAAAGGAGGAGAGAGGTTTCGAGTTCACCTCCCCTCTCCTCCTCGGGATGGCCTTCGACGAGGTCGGCGACGTCGATCGTCATGAGATCGACGATTTCGGTGGTGGCGTTCTCGGTGAGGGCCGTGAGGAGCGCCTCGATGTGGGGTTCGTGACGTTGGGCCGTGATGATTACGACTTCGTCGATGCCGTGGTCGTCCCAACTGGCGAGGAGTTCATTTATGGCACGATGGAAGGTCTTCCGGCGCAGCGTGCCGGTACCGGGATACGGCGCCCAGTCCGGCTTCGTAAGGCCATAATGGAAGGTCGGAGCCACCACCAGTTGCAGGCGACCGGAAAGATCCAGAGCCACGCGCTCGGCGATGAGCGTATTCGCGCCGAGGGGCAGATGTGGTCCGTGATGGTCGAGCGCGCCGACGGGAAGGATCAGACGTGGATCAGCCGTCAGCAGGCGACGGACCTCGGGCCAGGAAAGGTGGTCCAGCCTCAATGACTGCTCCGGATCGATCTCGAAATTCACTGATTCCCTCCCGCGCGTGGGACACCTTCACTCGCCTGGCACCCTGGCTAGGCGTCTTGGGCCTGGCCGCCTGGACGCGTTGGCCGTCCATCGTTCTGCTCGTGTTCGCCGGGGTGTCCGCACTGGCAGTCCTCGCCGCCCGTCCCCGTAGCGGGCGCGCTCGGGCGCTTTCGAGCGCCATCGTCCTTGCCGGTGCGATGGCCGGCTCCACCGGGTACATCGCCCTGCGTCGAGTCTCACTCGACTTCGATGCCTACTGGGGCTCCCGAAGCGCCCGAGCCGAAGAAGCACTCGACGAACGCCTTCAGCGCCTACTCGAGATGGGCGAAGACGCCGTGACTCGTATTGGAAATCTGGCGTCTGGCGGGACGAATACAACCGTTCTCGCCGGATTGCGCGACATCCGCCAGGAAACCGGAATGACCCTCGCCACGATATACGGGCCGGAGGGCGGCTTTCGTTTGTGGGACGGGGAACACCGTGGTGTCGTGCCCGACGAGCTGAGAATGGGGGAGGTCCGGTATCTATATCGGGATCGTCCGCTGTTCAGCTACCTGTACTTCACCGCTCCGATCCAGGGCGGCGGGACCGCGATGGCCGCGGCGCTCATCAAGGCCAACCTTCCCCGCAATCTGGAGGAGGACCCCGGCGACTTCGTGACCGACTTCCGGGATGGTGTGGGTGAGGACCTTCGGATCTTCCGCGCCGATAGGACGTCGGGCGAGGACGTGTTCGACTTGAGTTGGGATGGTCAGGCCCTCTTCAGCGTCGCGGTGGTCCGGCCCACCCAGGAGCAGCGCTTGAGCGAGGTGCGATCCACTTGGTCGAGGATCGTGGGTCTGTTGGCGGTCATCGCCTGGTTGGTGCTCGCATTCACCTCTGGATCGGAAAAGAGCGACCGTGAGGCCGGCGCGCTCACCCTCCTGGGACTGGCTCTCCTGGCTCCGGTGGGAGCCGCCATGGGTTCGGCGCCGTTCTTCACAGCCGCCGACTTCGTGTTACCGGGACCCGTTCCTGTGACGTTCGAGCGCGTACTCCTCCTCGCGGCGGTGTTGAGCGTAGTGGTGGCCGCCCATATGCCGCCGGCGATCCCCTTGCGGTCCGTGGCCTCGGGCCTTGCGGTACTGATCGGCTTCCCACTCCTGTCGATGCTGATCCTGGGCGGTGCTGGCCCGGTATTGCTAGCGGGTGAAGAAGGGAAATGGATAGTCTATCAAATTGGTTTGGCCCTTATACTTACACTTGTTTGTCTCGGGTCGTTTCGAATAGGAGAGCGCACCGATGGAGGAGTCCCTCCCCGGATTCCTCTCATCCTGGCGATCGTCGTTCTGGTCGCGCTCTGCTTGGCCGGCGCCTTCTGGGTGCGGATGGCGGGAACGATCCCCGGATGGGTCGCGGGAGCCTGGGCGTTGCCGGCTCTTCTGGCCGCATACGGACTGTCGTGCCTGGGAGGGGATCGCCGTGAGTGGATGGCCTGGTTCGCTGCGGCGGCTATCGGGTCCTCCGCTGCCGTGGTCATCACCTGGGGAGCCCGCATCGATGCCCGGATGGATGAGGCCGAACTCCAACTGTCACGCTTGGGCGTTCCCGCGGATCCCTACCTCGAGTACGTACTTCATCGCTTCGCGGACACGGCCGACTCGCTCGATGCGGCGGGAGCGGAGTCGGCGGAGCTTCTCTACGAGAGTTGGATCACGAGCGGGTTGGCCGAAGAGGGAACCGGCGTGTGGCTCACGCTCTGGTCCGCCGGGGATCTTCCTGCATTCGAGATCACCATCGGTGTGGAGGGCGGACGGCCCGGCCCCGCTGACGACTTCCTCGAAGAGGCCCGGCTGGGCGAACCCGCCCTGGTCAGGCGTCTCGGCCTCGGTGACGCGAATTACATCGTTCAAGTTCCGCTCGTCGGAGGACGCGTGGTCACCGGCGTGTTGCCGGCCCGGAGGGAACTCTCGAATTCCTCACCCTTCGGCCCGATCTTCGGCGGCTTGACCGCGTTGAGTGAGAGCCCGCTCACCATGGTTCCGGTGCTGGAGGGTGATGAGGCGACGTTTTCTGAAGAGACGCTGTGGCGCCGCACCGGCGAGGGATGGGAAGCCACCATGGGCGTGCCCTATCCGGACGGGGCGGTCGACGCGAAATATGCCCTGGAGCTCCCGGCGCCGCTTCTGGCCGTGGCCAGGGGGACGCTCCTCGTGCTCGCCAACAGCTTGGTCATTCTTCTCCTGTGGACTCTGGGCCAGTATGTGCTCGTCGGGCTCCGCCCCACCTTCCGATCGTGGAGGAATCCGTTCTCGTCCTTTCGCGCCAGGGTGACCCTCGCGCTCTTCGGATTCTTTCTCGTGTCGGCCGCCCTCTTCGGCACTGTCGCGTTCCGGACGCTGAACCAAGCCACGGTGAGAACGGCCGCCGCGATCGCGGGGCGTGTCGCGGAAGACGCCGCGGCCTTCTACCGCGACGTGCAGGGCTCGATGACGCTGCTCTCCGGTCGCGTGGGCGCGGACCTTCTGGAGTACCGGGCGGGAGAGTTGCGGGGTGGGTCGGTGGACGACCTCGTGGAGCTCGGCTTGTACGATGGGCTGATTCCTTTCGAGTTGAATCAAAGGATCGAGAGCCGGGAAGAACTCCTCGAGACCGCGCTCGGAAGCCTCGGCCGCCGCGAATATTTGATGGCCTTCCGAAGGCTTCCGGACGGAGACGTGGTGGCCACGCAGGTGCCGCTCCAGGCCGGCGCGACCACGCTGAGGCAGCGTGAGATCGCCGAGCTGGTCGGCTTCGTGGTGCTGATCGGGGCCGGACTCTCCTTGGTTCTCGCATTCCTCGTGGCCCG
>JBDHFN010000001.1:0-91324 GCA_039590375.1 Gemmatimonadota bacterium | reverse complement strand
ACCCGGAGAGTCCCCTCACCCTCGATTTCCCCACCGTCGATTGCCAGCCTCCCCGAGGACAAACTCCCGCGAAAACCCTCAGACCCGAATTCGACCCCGAAGCGACCACTCGCGCGACCATCGGGCAGCCGGGGTTCGAGCCACCGCAACTCGGACGTGTCGAGGTTCTCCACGACGGCGTCGAGGGTAACGCTGGGCGCGTCTCCTTCGATCAGCTCGACCGCGCCCGATCCGGCGGCGGTGGCCCCCAAGAGGCTCACCGTCTCCACATCGATCAGAATCCGATCCCCCGACCATGCGACTCTTCCCTCGAGATCCTGGACCTGGACCGGCTCCTCGAAGACCCAGCCCTCCGCGGCGAGGCCTGTCACATTCATGGCGAGCCCGTCTACACCCGGATCGGTAGCGACCACCCCGTCGAGGTGTCCATCGATGCCGTGGAAAGCGAAGACGCGCATGAAGCCCTGCCCGTCCGGTCCGCGCTCGCTCAAGAACCGGGAATCCGGATCGGGCGACGACGCGAGTGGGTACCGTACGTCGACGCTCCCGTCCAAGATTTCGACCCCTTCGAACAGGAAACGCACCCCGGCCTCGGTGAGCTCGTCTACATCCCCAAGCTCCACGGCCAGGGACTGGGAACCGTCGAGGAAGGCCGCAAGATTGAACGGCTGATCCGGCGTCTCCTTCGTGACGGTGAGTCTGGGCCTCCAGAGCGTGAGGCCGCTGAGAACGACATCGTCTCCGAGCATCGTGCGAATGGAGTACTGGGCGTCGACCGAGTCCACTGCCAGTATCGACCCCCCGTCCGCCCCGGTGACCCGTACGTCGAGCAGACGCGCCCCTCTGTGGAGTCCCTGAGAACGCAAGCCGGAAACCACGATCTCACCGTTCAGGGTCCCCTCGATTCGCTGGAGGACCTGCTCCACCACGAATGCTTGCCCGATGCTCGACCGGGTGAGGGCCACGACGCCGACAATGGCTCCCAGAACCAGGACCACGAGTACGCCGGTCCCCACCTTCAACGCCTTCCAGATCTTCGACGCCTTCCAGGCCTGGGGGATCCTCATCCTAAAACGCCTGTCCGATGCCGAGATGGAGCTGAAGACGACGGAAGGAGAAACCACCCGAAGGACCAAAGGACACCCGCCGATCGAGTAGCGCGAGTTCCTTTGCACGCACGAAATCGATCACCTGCTCCTGGCCGTCTACGATGCCGCTTATCTTGTCCCTTGGGTCATCACCTAGGCCGAATGAACGGACCTGGGTGGTGATCACCTGCAGCTTCTCCGCGCTTCGGAATTGGTATCCCAAGTCCACTCGGATCGGCCCGACGGGACTCAAATACCGGATACCCACACCGGGTGTGATCTCAAATCGGCTCACGGCGGTGGACTCCCGTTCCGCCCAGATCCGTCCGAAGTCGGCGAAGATCGCAGTCTCCAGGCGCGGCCCCAGCAGCACCCGGTACTCGATGCCGCCCTCGAGAACCTTGCTGCCGCCGGTCGGCCGCGGTGTTCCGAACGCGCCGGACCTCAACCCGCTCGCGTCGCACGTGAGGTTCATGACCTCGGCGGGTGTGCAGGGCGCCGGCTGACCGGAGCGGGGGGGGAAGAGAAGGCTGGAGGGATCCACTGTGAGTACCCGTGGGCCGAGTTGGTTCTGTGCAAACCCCCGGACGCTATTCGCTCCCCCCGAGAAGAACCGCTTTTGGGGATGTGTGACATCGGTTCGTCCGGAGAAGGGTCCGAATGAGCCAGCGCCGACCCATCCCCCTTGGACCCGAGCCGCCAGCACCTGGCCCGGTAGTGTCTCGACGTAAGCCGTTGCCTCGCCCAATGCCCGATTGTACTGAAAGTCGGAACCCGTTACCGCGGAGGAGTGCTCGAAGTTGAGCACGACCTGGTATCCACTCGTCGGGTTCAGAATGTTGTTCGTAACCGCCCGCACCATGCTCACCGAGAGCGGGGCCAACCAGTTCCGACCCTGCAGGGACGACACGTCCTCGGGCGTACAGACCAGGAACGATGTGCAGAAGAAGACCTCCGCTGCTGCCAGCTCGGTGAGCTCCGGCCGGTACGCGAAAGTGAAGGACGTGTATGCGCCCAGTGTCTGAGACAAGGCGAGGTCCACACCCACGGACTTACGAACGAACACATCTTGCAGGCTTTGGCGCTCGAAGAACACGTTGGACCCGAACGTCAAGCTCTGACGAACCAACGGCTGCGTAAACTCCGCCGAAAACAACCAGTTCGCCCCCCCGAACTCGTCGATGGCAGCCTGGCCACAGACCCCCTCCCGGAGTTCCTCGGCCAACCAGTTGGACCCACGTGCCCGGAGCTGGAGTCGTCTCGCTCCACCGTAGAAGTTTCGGCTCGTCCAGCGGGATTCCGCATTCATGCAGTCCGACGTGCTCCATCCCCCGCCGACCCGCATGCTGTGAACGTCCGACTCGGTGATCCGTACCTGGAGCGCAACCACGCTGTCGGGTAGGAGCCCCGCCGGATCCACCGCCTCGACGATCGATGCGCGCTGGATGATCTCGACGGAGAACAGATTGCGCTGCGCCTCGAGCGTACGTATCTCCGAATATTCCTCTCCCTCCTCGAAGCGGAGCAATTGGCGGATCACCTCATCGTCGAGCTCTTCATTGCCGACGAGGGTGATCGGCCCGAAAACGGAGTGTGGCCCTGTCTCGACCTCGAAGGTGACATCGGCCTCGTAGGGAGTCTCGGCGGGCAGGCGCCACGAACGGGATACGTCGGCGCGGGGATAGCCGCGGTTTCGGAACCGCTGAATCAGCGTGTCGCGGGTCGCGGCAAGATCGATCCCATTGAGCAGGCCGCCCACCTGGATCGGAAGTTCCGCCGTAGGATCGAATCCGTCGAGAACGTCCGCCCCCTCCACCGTGAGGCTCGCAACCCGCACGGGTGGCCCTTCGTCGATGCGGAAGGACAACTCCACCGCGTCTTCGGAAGGACGCGCGACCACCGTGTCGACCTGCGCGTCCCGATAACCGCGGACGTTGTAGAAACTCGTGAGTCGCAAGACATCCCGTGACAACTCGCGGTCATTCATTTCTTCGTGGACGACGCCAAAAACACACAGTCCGCGGGGCCAGAATGAGCGGCATCTCGTCTCACGATTGACGATCGCGCGCGCGAGGGAATCGTCCGGAAAGGCTTCGTTCCCCTCGAACTCGATGCTCACCACCTCGACGGAGGGCGTTTGGGCGTGGAGAGGAGCCTGCGCCACCAGAAGGACGAGGAAGACGAGGGTGGACGAAATCCGCATTCGGCCTATCGTCTGGTCCCCTCGCTCAGGGCACTCTGGGGAGGTCCAGGCTCGCGGGCCACGCGCGGTGGCGCCTGCGACTCCAAGCCCTCGCGAGCCAGAAGCATCCGGACCAGATAGAAGGACAAGCCGCCGACACCCAGGGCGACGGCCAGCGCACCCGCTGTTTCGCCTACTCCCGCCTTCCTCTGCACGTAGAACTTGGTCATACGCTGCGCCGGATCGAGATGGGATCACGCCCCACGAACCCTGCCCCGTCGCCTTCGAACCAGTGTGGGATGACTTCGATTTCCTGTGAGCCGACCCTCAACACATTCACACTGTTCTCCCCCTTCTCGGCCTCTCGGCCCCGGCTGGATGCCGCAGTCCCGCTATGGACGATGGCGATATCTCCATGGTCCCGATGCTCCGGCCGCACAACGGACGAGCGCGTCACAAAACCGCGATGCAGATGCCCACTGAGGACCAAATCCACTCCCAACTCCCGGAACCGGTCCAGCAGAGTCGCGCTTCCCGGGATGGTCGCGTCGCCCCCCCCATCCGCGGGAGGAGCCAGCGCATGATGCGTTACTAGGATACGGACATCAGCATCAAATGTTTCCTCGAGGGCACGTGCCAGAAATCGGAGTTGATGATCCCCGATGCGTCCGTTGATGATCGATCGGTGAGGATCGCCGGAGTTCAACGCCACGAACACCGCCCCACCGACCCGGGTTACGCTGTCCATTTCTTCCGAGATGAACGCGCGATAGTTCCGAAACGGCGCGAACAGCCGCTCGTGGACCCGGTAGAGCGGGATGTCGTGGTTTCCTGGCGTGACGACGACGGGGACATCCCCAAATTGGCGGACGAACGCTCGGGCCTGGTCATACTCCCGAACCTTGGCCCGTTGCGTAAAGTCCCCGGCCAAGACGATGACGTCGGGCGCCACCATTCGCGCCAGATCGAGAAGGGCGCCCGCTACGTTCGGCCGATGGGGTCTGCCAAAGTGTACGTCCGACGCGTGTAGGACCGTCAGCATTCTCTGATCATCCTGCCCGATGCGTCAGGCTGCTTCTCCTTCTGATTCCCCGCCCGCGGACCAGGCTCGGCGGACCCCCCAGAGACCGACGAGCACGAGGCTGAGGGCGATGCCCTGGGCAAGCGTGAGGGGGCCCAGAAAGCGGTCGTCCTTGACTCGGACGAACTCGACCAGAAACCGCTCGGCGCTGAGCAACGTCAGGCAAATCCACCACAGCCAGCCCGCCCCATGCTTGTGGATCCGGAGCTTCCAGAGCACGAGAAAGATGATGGAGGCCATCGCGATCTCGTAGAGCTGGGTGGGGTGCACGGGAACGACCTGGCCGAAGCGCTCGACGATGGCCGGATCGACCTGGATGTTGAAATAGCTCTCCAGGACGTCCACGCGCGTGGGCGGCGTGCCGTTGGGAAACGCAATTCCCACCCAGGAGTCCGTGGGACGGCCATAGTCGTCACCGACCAGGAAGCATCCCATCCGGCCAATGGCGTACCCGATGGCGAGGGTCGGGGAGCAGAGATCCGCGATCTGGCCGAGTGGCAGCGCTCTGCGCTTGATCTCGATGACGATGAGAGCGAGCGCCCCCGCGAAGCCACCGTACCACACCATTCCGCCCCGGGAAAAGATGGCTGATATCGGATCGGCCAACAGCGTTTCGTAGTTGAGCAACACGTAGTAGGCCTTGGCCCCGATCACGCCTCCCAGTACCGCCATGAACACCAGATCCCACGCGCGCTCCGGATCGTGGCCGGTTCGCTCCATCTCGGAGCGCAACAAGAGCCCCCCCGTCAGGAAGGAGAGGAACATGAACACGCCGAAGGACGTGATCGGCTCCCCACCCATGAAGGGCAGCCAGCTCGGGAGTCGGAAGAAGATGGGGTACACGCTCGGCGTCCTGGCTCAGGGTTTCGGGTCGGAGGGCACGTTCACGCGGAAGCGCCGATCAATCCGGGAAAAGGCAAGTTAGGATCAGCCGAGGCGTCCAGCGATGCCACCTCCCCTCGCTCCAGGCGAAACGCGCCTGCCCGAGCAACCATCGCACCATTGTCCAGTGACAGCCGCGGGGACGCATGCAGGAGCAAACCATTCGGTTCGAGCTCTTTCGCCAATGCCTCGCGCAGCCGCCCGTTGGCGGACACGCCACCCCCCAGAAGCACACGTGGGCAGTCCGTTTCCTTCACGGCGCGCATCGCCTTGGCGGTCAGGACGTCGGCTGCCGCCGCCTGGAACGACGCAGCTACGTTGTTCGTCTCGACCTCGAGCGACCCATCCGCCTCGATTTCATGAACGAGGGTCACGACCGCAGTCTTCAAGCCGCTGAACGAGAAATCGTAGAAATCGTCGTCGCCCGGGGCCTGACTCCGTCGGAGCATCGGCCGTGGAAACTGGTAGCGGGCCTCGTCACCCCGGGATGCCGCATCTTCGATGGCCGGGCCGCCCGGGTACGGCATGCCGAGAAGCCTCGCCACCTTGTCGAAGGCCTCACCTGCCGCGTCATCCCGCGTCTGCCCCAGCAAGTGATAAGTGCCCCACTCCGGCACGTGGAGGAGAAGCGTATGACCACCCGAAACCAGCAGGGCCACGAACGGCGGAACCGCTCGGGGATCTTCGAGCGACGGGGCGAAGAGATGGGCCTCCATGTGATGGACGGGCACGAGTGGCTTCCCGAGACCGAAAGCGGCGGCCTTCGCCCAGCAAACACCAACGAGGAGCGCCCCGATGAGGCCCGGTCCCGCCGTGACCGCCAAAGCGTCGACGTCGCTCAGCGCGCACCCCGCCTCGGCCAGCGCCCGGTCGACGACGTCGTCGATACGCTGGACGTGCGCACGAGCCGCAATCTCCGGAACGACGCCACCATATAGGGTATGCTCGTCCTGGGAGTAGATCACATGGCCCTCGAGCGTGTCGGGAGCCCTCACCAGGGCCGCGGAGGTTTCGTCACAGCTCGTCTCGAGGCCCAGAATGAGCGGACCGCTCACAACTGGATCCGTCTCCGAACGGCGACCGTGTCCGGCCCCGGCACCACGGATACGTACGATGGAACGCCGCGCATCACGATCGGAACCCGGCGCTCTTCAACCACTCCCAGGTCCACGATGGCATACGACGGCACGACGGCCCTCAAGAACTCCGCTTCCATCCCGGACACGCGGCTGCGCGCACCGGTCACCGTTACCTGTACCACCTCGGGAGACACCTCGATCCGTCCACTCCCGATGGCCGGATCCACGATGACGGGAACGCCCTCTATGACTCGCTCGACGGACTCCTCCGTAGGAACCCTCAGCGTTAGAGCGTAGGGCACGACCGTCACCCGGCCCATGCCCGCCGTATCGACAACGGTCTCGACCGTCGCCTGCTCGCCCACATCGTCCAGGACCACGGGGACCATATCCAACGTATCGAGGCGCTCGACGACACTCGCTGGTCCAGTCACCCGAACGAGGTTGGGCGTCAACGAAAGTGCGCGTGTCAGAGCAAGGTGCTCAGGAATCTGTCCGCGCGTGCTGATTCGCACCGGGAGGGTCCTCGTGGCCAGACGGTCGAGGTGAACGTTGATGGCGCTGGGAACGATGTCCTCCACCTGCACACCCCGGTAACCATCCACCGGCACCCACCCCGGCTGGAGCGAGATCACCATATCCTCTTCCGCCACGTCCGTAATGGGGACGACCACGGCCATGCCGCCGAATCCATTGATGCGGAACATCTCGGTTTGCGGACCGCTGAAGCGGACGAGCACCGCCGCCGGAACCGGATCCGCGAGCACGACCCATCCCGGGTCGTCCAGTCGGATATCGATCGGGACCAGGAGGTCGCGCTGGCCAGGGGTTCCGACGCGGACCAGAATCCAGAGGAACAGAGCCAAGCCGAGAGCCGCAATCTTGAAACGGCCGTCGCGGGTGAGTTTGCCTAGAAGCGCCTGGCCGGGCATGCCTCAACCGGTCTTGTCAAAGGGATTTCGAATCACTTGGGGGCAGCCAGTAGACGCTCGATCAACTCCTTGTGCTCGGGCGCGTCCCACTCGGTCCCGCCCGCCACCCATTTGTAGATGATTCCGTCCCTACCGATCAAGAACGTCTCCGGCACACCCGTCGTGCGGTACAACTGCTGGATTCCCCCGGAGGGATCGTGGAGCATTGGAAACGTCAGCCCGAGCGAGTCGGCGAACGCCTGAATGTCGCCTCCAGGATAGCCGAACCGGTCAAACTGGCCTATTTCGGCATCGATGCTGACCGCCATGATCTCGAACCCGTCCTCGGCGATTCCCCGATAGAGACGCTCCATGGAGGGCATTTCGACACGGCAGGGACCGCACCAGGTCGCCCAGATGTTGAGCAGGACGACTTCGCCCCTGTGGTCGCTGAGGCGATCGAGACCACCAGCGAGATCCGTGACCTCGAAGTCTGGAGCGGCGGTTCCAGCGGTCACCGGCTGAATGCGATCCTGATTCAGCCAGGCCAACACGATTATGAAGACGATCCCGATCAGCGCATACGCGTAGGGTCGATTCGAATATCCCGTGCTGGGTGTCGGTTCAACCGTCATATCGAAGAGCCTGGACGAAGCTTAGAAGGCTGCTGAACGGGTCAGACCTCAATTTAACGCCTGCGTCCGGAAATCAGCTAGTTTCTGCCACCGCGCTGGGCCGACGATCGCCTCCCGACGACCAACGTCACAGGACTACCCGGCCCCACGAGGCTGTCCGGTGGCGGAAATTGCTCGACGACCCGGCCCTGATCCCGCCCGAACCGGAACCGATATTCGATCTCCGAAAGCTCGAAACCGAGAGAGTCGATCAGGACTTCCGCATTCGCCTGTTCGATTCCGAGAAGGAGCGGCATGGGCACCAACGGAGGACCGGTGCTGACGAGAACGATGACCTCCATGGGTAGATCCACTTCGGTGCCGGCCTCGGGAAGCACCTCCACCACCTGGCCCTCGGGTAGGTCAGCCAGGAGCGTGTCCACGATGACGATGAAGCCACTCGCTTCGAGGACGGTCCGGGCCGAGTTCAGACCGAGCCGGACCACATCCGGTACAGGCCTCCGCACCGGGCCCAGACTCACCGTCAGGGCGACCGGGTTCGTCGCCGTCGAGAGTTGCCCCGAAAGGGGGGTCTGACCCAAGACTTCGCCGCTCAACGCCGTGGGGTGTCGGAACGAATCCGTTACGGCGGCCCCGACCCCGGCCCTCTCCAGCATGTCCAACGCCACCGAGCGGTCGAGTCCTCGGACATCCGGAACCTCGAAGAGATCTCCCGGGGGCGGTGGCATCGGAAAGAATAGACGGGTGCTCACGACGTAGCCGAGCACCAGGCCGAGGACGAGGACCCCGGCCCCGACCAAGCCGGCATTTCGGGTAAGCTTGAGCCGTCCGAGTCGAAAGTCTCTCGTGATCTCAGGCCACTGGAAGCGTCCGTCACTGCGGAATCGACGCCGCCGGATCGAGCTCCCCAACCTCATGAAGACGTCCCTACCATAGTCCCTCTTTGTATCTGCAGTCCTCCGTGCACGTACGCCTCGAGTTCGAGTTCATGCAACACTGTTACATCTTCCTCAGGCGGGCCGCGAAGGCTCCGTCGAAGCCGAATTCCTGTGGAATAACATAAAGGTACCCCTCATCGCTCAAGAACTCTCCAGCCACGCCTCCGCCGGGGTCCATCTGGAATTCGGGCCGCCGATCCAGAAGGGCCTCGATCTGTTCCTCGTTTTCTTCGGGCTCCAAGCTGCACGTTGCGTACACCAACACACCTCCACTCGGTACCACGTCCGCGCACGCGTCCAGGATCCGGCCTTGCAGAGCGGCCAGCTCCTGCAGCCGATCCGGCGTGAGTCTCCAGCGTATGTCCGGATTACGTCTCAGGGTCCCCGTTCCCGTGCAGGGAACGTCCAGCAAGAGCATGTCCGGGCGGCTGACTGGAGGTGCGAGCGCATCTGCTTGCACCGTACTCACCCGAACGCCGCGGCCGCCCTGTTTCCTCACTCTGTCTACGTTCTCCCGAACTAGGCGCAGGCGCTCGAGCGACCGATCCGCCGCCACGACCACATTGCCTCGGGCCGCGAGCGCCAACGTCTTGCCACCCGGTGCCGCGCAAAGGTCCGCGATGCGGGCGTCCGGATCAGGATCGGCATACGAGACCACCAAGGCAGCCGCGGGATCCTGGACTACCACCGGAACCACCCTCATGGCCTCTTCCAGGGATGCATGCCCAGGAATCACTACACATCCCGTGCCAAGACCGACGAGGTCCGCCGTAATCTGTTCGGCTTCCAGCGCCTCCACGGCCTCCGACGGCGCATCCCAGAGGCACCGAAGAGATAGGGGGGGCACACCATTGTTCGCGTCGACCAGTTTCCGCACATCCGCGGCGGGCCAGCGTGCCAGCCAGCGCTCCACCAACCACCGAGGATGCGAACCCCACGTCGACAAGAACTCCAGAGGTTGGGTTTCGGGGTCGGGGAAATTCTCCGGGCCGCCGCCGTCCCGGGCAATACCTCGCAGGACAGCGTTGGCGAATCCGGCGACGCCCCGCCCACCCTTGGACTGGGCGAGATCGACGGCCTGGGAGACCGCCGCGTACTCGGGCACGCCACCCATGTAGAGAATCTCGTAGACGCCGATCCGAAGTGCGTCCCGCACGCCGGCTTCTACGCTTTCGAGACCGCGCTTCACTCTTCGATCAAGCAGGTGATCCAGCCGGCCTCGGAGCCGCTGAATGCCGAACACCAACTCTCGGCACCAGGCGCGATCTCGGGCGTCGAATGAACGGGTAGCGGCCGCGAAGGCCCGGTCGAGCCTCCGCCCTCGGGCCACCGCCGCGAGGATATCCGAAGCGGCGAGGCGTCCCGGCGTGGCGGACGCCGTACTCAGTCCAACATCCCTCGCGTGGGCGACGATGGAATCCCGATTTCCCTGGCCTCCATACGGCCCGCCAAGTACGCGAGCCGTCCCGACCGGGTCGCAAGCCGCATGGCGTGTGCCATCGCCACCGGATCGTCCGCGGTCGCAATGGCCGTGTTCATGAGCACCCCGTCCACGCCCTGCTCCATCGCAACACACGCGTCGGAGGCCGTCCCCACCCCCGCGTCCACGATGATGGGAACCTCGCAGCGACGCTTGATCTCCCGGATGAAGTACGGGTTGACGATTCCGAGCCCGCTGCCGATCGGGCTGGCGAGTGGCATCACGGCGACACAGCCCGCGTCTTCAAGACGGAGGGCGGTCACGAGATCGTCATTCGTGTAAGCCATCACGTTGAACCCCTCGGCCACCAAGGTCTGTGCGGCTTCGAGGGTCGCCTGCGTGTCGGGCACGAGTGTGGTCTCGTCGCCGATGACCTCTAGCTTGAGCCACTCGTTGAAACCCGCGGCGCGGGCGAGGCGCGCATACCGGATCGCGTCTTCGGCCGTGTAGCACCCGGCCGTGTTGGGAAGCAGAAAGAACTCCTCGGGGTCCAGATGGAAGAGGATGCCCTCACTCTGCGTACGGTCCAAGTCGACCCTGCGCACCGCCACCGTGACCATCGCCGTGCCGGAGGCCCGGATAGCCTCCACCATCGTCTCGTTGTCGGGATACTTACCGGTACCTACAAAGAGGCGAGAATCGAACTCCTGGTCGGCAATACGCAGGGGTCCGTCGATCCCCGGATCGACGGCGCTCCCGACTGCCACTTCGCTAGTGCCCATATCAGCCTCCTCCGACGAAGTGGACCAACTCGACCGTGTCGCCCTCCGCGACCTGGATGTCCTTGAACCGGTCGCGGGTGAGAATTTCCCGATTGAGCTCGACCACGATGAGCTGGGGGTTGAGGTCGAAGGACTCCACGAGTTGATGGACCGAGAGCCCGGATCGGACTTCCCGCTCCTTGCCGTTCACGTGTACCTGAATGCTTCCTGGATCACTCATCACAGTTGGCTCGCATTACGGATGACTCGCATCAGGGTGGCTCACATCGCCCCCCTCCACCGCATCAAGATAAGCCTGGACGGCGTCCGGCGGAGAGGGGGCGTCCCAGATGCCCCGGATGGCCGCCACTCCGTGGCCGCCGGCGGCGAGCACGGGCGCCGCCCGCTCCGGCGTCACGCCGCCGATTCCGACCAGAGGGAGGTCTACGCGCGACGCCACCCGGCCCATCAATTCGGGTCCCCCGGCGGCCGCTTCCGGATGCGAGGGGGTCTCGAAGAGCGTGCCCACGAACAGATAGTCCGCTCCAGACGCGGCCGCCTCCAGCGCTTCGCTCTCGTCGTGCACGGACACACCCAGGAGCCTACTCGCCCCCAGGAGACGTCGTGCCTCGGTCGGCGGCAGCGATCGCGTGCCCAAGTGGACCCCCGCTGCTCCGACAGCCAGGGCCACGTCCAGGCGATCGTTCACGAGAAGCAGAACCCCAGAAGCGGCGGCACGCTCGCACAGCACCCGGGCCAAGCCAGTGAGCCGCCTGCCCGTCGTGTGGGCCCCACGGAGATGGAGCGCCACGGAACCACCCATCACATCCTCACCGGCCGGCCCGCGAGCTTCGAGGACTTCGCAGACCTCACGAACTCGGGTCTCGAAATCGGGCCGGGCCAGGATCTCGTCGTCGGTGACGACGTGCAACTTCGGGATCACTCGAAGTGTTGGCCGGCGGTCGCGCCGCGCCCCAGGATCCATGCGCCAGCGTCCATTCGTCGCTTTCCGGGCGGTTGGACCTCGCCTATGCGCACGGCTCCCTCGGCAGCCGCCACCAGCAACCCCGTATCCTGGTCGGCCTCCACGATGGTCCCGGGCCGACCCTCGGGGATGACCTCCGGGTCCGCCTCTGGCCGGAAGAGCTTGACCGGGTCGCCTTCGAGCTCCGACCAAGCACCCGGCACCGCGTCCATCCCCCGAATGAAGTTGCTCACCGCCACCGATTCACGGGCCCAGTCGATCCGGGCCAAGGCCCGATCGATCTTGGGCGCGTAGGTGGCCTGCGACTCGTCCTGTTCCCTCTCTTCGATGACGCCCGCCTCCAAGAGTACGAGCGCCTCCACCAAGGCCTCCGCTCCGACCTCGGAAAGGCGCATGCTGAGGTCGCTGGCCGTTTCTTCCGGGCCGATCGGCTCCTCCAACTGGAACAGGATCGGTCCGGCGTCCATCTGCTCGACCATCCGCATGACCGTGACGCCCGTGACCGTGTCGCCCCCGATAATGGACCAGTTGATGGGCGCCGCCCCGCGCAACGAGGGCAGCAGTGACGCATGCAGATTCACCGAGCCCATGGTGGGGACGTTCAAGACTTCGACGGACAGAATCTGGCCATAGGCCACCACGACCGACAGATCCGCCCCGAGGGCCGTGATCTCCTGGACAAAGTCCGCGGAGCGCGCGGATTCGGGCTCCAGGACCCTGAAGCTCTCGTCGAGAGCCTCCACCTTGACGGCCGACGCCTGAAGCTCCCTTCCCCTCCCCGCGGGACGGTCCGGTTGGGTCACGACACCCACGATGTCATGTCCCTCCTCACCGAGCGCTCGAAGCGAGGGGATCGCGAACTCCGGCGTTCCCCAGAAGAGGATCTTCACCCCTTCGCCCCCGCCTCCTGGCTCTTCTTCCACTTCTTGAGCAGCGCGCGGCGCTTGAACGTACTCAGCCGGTCGATGAAGAGGACCCCGTCGAGGTGATCGATCTCGTGCTGGAGCGCACGAGCCAACAACCCCTCCGCCTCGACCTCGACGGCCTCCCCCTCGACGTCGAAGCCCCGGACCGTGACACGGGCCGGCCGCGTGACGACCTCCTCCATCTCGGGGATGCTCAGGCAGCCCTCAGGCTTCTTGTCTTCTTCGTCGCTGGACTCGACGATCACTGGATTGACGAAGACCCAGCGCCCGGCGTCGGGGTGGTCTTCGTCACGTAGGTCCAGCACGCATACGCGCTGCGAGACGCCGATCTGGGGAGCCGCCAGGCCTATCCCCTCGGCGAAGTACATGGTCTCGAGCATGTCCTCGACCAGCTTGCGCAGTTCATCGTCGAACGCCTGCACCTCCACACCCGGTTCGCGAAGAACTTCCTCACCGAGCAGAGCGATCCTGCGTACCGCCATCACTACTTCGCCGCGGCGTCCGCCGGCCGGCCCGTCGCACCCTTTCCGTCGGACGAGATCGTGTGGGCGACCCGGTTACGCTCCACAGTAATCTTGGTCTCGCCACCAGTCTTGATGATCAGGCGGTCTTCCTCCGCACGGATCACGGTCCCGATGATCCCGCCGCTGGTAACGATCTCGTCGCCCTTCACGATGGCAGCGATCATCTCCCGCTGGCGTTGCTGCTCCTTGCGTTGGGGGCGAATGAGCAAGAAATAGAAAATGAGAACCACGGCGGTCATGTTCAGGAAGAACACGAACGTGCCATTCGCCCCCTGCCGGGGGGCCATCACGACTGCTAGTAGGGCTTCAGCCAAAACCGATCTCCGCTTTGTGTTGACCTACGCGTGTGCTTCCTCTTTCGAATCCCGGTACCGCTCGATCCAGTCCCGGGACCAGGACTGGAAGGTACCACTCGCGATGCGCTGCCGGGACTCCTCGGCGAGCCGGACCAAGAATCGAATATTGTGGATCGAGACGAGCCGGGCACCGAACAACTCGTTCGACACGCAAAGGTGCCTAATATAAGCACGATCATACCCCCTGCACGCGTAACAGTCGCACTCGGGATCGATCGGTTTCCGGTCCCGGATGAAACGGGCGGCCTTGATGTTGATCTGACCCTCGGCGGACGTCCACGCCGTCCCATGACGTGCGTTTCGGGTCGGTGCCACGCAGTCGAACATGTCGCATCCACGGGCCACGGACTCGAGAAGATCGTCGGGATAACCCACGCCCATGAGGTAGCGCGGAAGTCCAGCGGGAATCTCCGCGTGCAGTGTCTCGAGGACCCGCCACATGGCGTCCTTTTCTTCGCCCACGCTGAGTCCTCCGATCCCCATCCCGTCCCAGTCCCCGAGATCGAGGAACGACCTGAGGTGCTCGAGGCGTAGGTCCTCGTACACGTTGCCCTGGAGGACCGGAAACAGGCTCTGGCGCCCTCTCCCGGCATCGGCATCGTCATCAAGGACCCGAAACCGCTCCCGGCAACGCGCCAGCCACTCCAGCGTACGCCGGTTCGCCGCCTCCGCCTCCTTGCGGGTGACTCCCCCCGGCGGGCACTCGTCGAACGCCATTACGACATCGGCTCCCAACGCATGCTGGATGTCCATGACCACCTCGGGCGTGAAGAGGTGGCTGGATCCGTCGATGTGGCTCTGGAAGACCACCCCGTCGTCCGTGATCTTGTTGCTGCCCGCGAGTGAGAAGACTTGGTAACCGCCCGAGTCGGTCAGGATGGGCCCGTTCCAGCGCATGAAGTCGTGAACCCCTCCCAGCTCACGGACCAGCTCGTGTCCCGGGCGCAGATAGAGGTGATACGTGTTCGCGAGGATCATGGACGCCCCAGTAGCCTCTACCTCTTCGGGTGAGACGCCCTTGACCGTGCCGCTGGTTCCCACCGGCATGAAGACGGGGGTCTCCACCTCGCCGTGGGGCGTGGTGAAGGTCCCGGTGCGGGCCGCACCGTCTTCAGCGTGCAGGGTGAAATCGAACATTGGTGGAATCTGTTAAAGCCATCTGGCCGAGGTTGAGCGGCTCCGTTGCTCCATCGTGCGCACCCTATCATACTTCTGCGGCCCGGTCAGGCACATGCAGCGGGTACGGACAACCACCCGACGGACGAACACCGGAGGGGCGGATTGAGGATGAAGCTGGAAGATGACGCTCGGAACACCAAGGACGGACCGCCTCCCCACATGGATGCCCGTGGCCCTGATGGCCTGTCTGATCCTGGTCGCGCGACCGCCGCGGGCGCTGTTTGCCATGCAGCTGCCCTCCACCGCCCAGGATCCGCCCGGCGTCCTCGTCTCCGTAGACTGGCTCGCTGAGCACCTTCAGGACTCTTCCATCGTCGTGCTTCACGTCGGCATGCCCACCGCGCGTGGCTCCGGTGAGTTCATCCCGGGCGCCCGTTTCCTGAATTATCAGGACATCGTGCGAGTTCAGGACGGTCTGATCGTGGAGATCCCCCCGATAGACGAGTTGATCGGACCCCTCGAGGTGGCGGGGGTCTCGGACGGGACGCTCGTCGTACTCTACGGCTCTCCAGCCCACCTCCCTGCGCGCGCATACGTGACGCTCGATTATCTCGGGCATGGCGCGCAGACGGCGGTGTTGGACGGCGGTCTGGAGGCGTGGAAGGCGGCCGAGCACCCGGTCGAAGCGAATCCGGCGCTGGGCCCGCGCGGTCTGTTCACGCCGATCGTCCGCGATGACGTACTGGTTTCCGCTGAATGGATCGAAGAGCGGTTGTACGACCCGGCCATCGCACTCATCGACTCACGGCCCGAGGTCGAGTACAACGGAGATCTCCCGACCCGGATCGGAGGACGTGCGGGCCACATCCCGGGCGCCCGCAATCTCTACTGGGAGGATCTTCTCGTGGCTTCGGACGACCCGCTCCTGCGCGATCTCACCGATGTTCAGCTCCAGTTCCAGGCAGCGGGCGCGAATTACGGCGCGATCTTGGTCAACTACTGTTACGTGGGAATGCGTGCCAGTTATACGTATCTCATCGCCAAGCATCTCGGGTACGACTCGCGGCTCTACGACGGCTCCTGGAACGAGTGGAGCAAGAACGATTCGCTGCCGGCCGTGACCGGGCCGTTCCCCGGATGAGTATTCTCGCCCGCTTCTGCGCCACGGTGGTGGGGTGTATGCTCCTGTGGGCCCAGTCCGTCTCAGCTCAAGAGTTGGACCGCCTCGGTTCCGATTCGAGCCTTGTCATGCTCCCCCACTCCGAAGCCCCCGTGGTCGCTGCGGTGAGGGTCTCATCGAGCATCCAGATCGACGGAATGCCCGATGAGGCGGCTTGGGCGGCGGCGACGGCCATGACGGCCTTTACGCAGATCGACCCGTTCGAGGGCCAGCCGGTCAGCCAGCCCACGGACGTCCGCTTTCTCTTCGACGACGACGCCCTCTACATCGGAGGACGGTTCTACGACTCCGGCCCCGTCATGACCCGCTTGGCACGTCGGGACGCCGGCGTCTCGGACTCGGACCTCTTCACGGTTTCCATCGATAGCTACCACGACCATCAGACGTCCTACAGCTTCACGACCAACCCGTCGGGGTTGAAGCGGGACGTGACGGTGTCCACCGGCGGTGGACGTGGTGGAGGCGGGGATTCATCCTGGGACCCCATCTGGGACGTGGCCTCGACGATCACGGACGAGGGATGGTTCACGGAGATGCGCATCCCGTTCAGTCAGCTTCGGTTCAGCCCGGGAGACGAGTTGCTCTGGGGCGTCCAGGTGGAGCGGAACATTCGGCGCGTCGAGGAGACGGCGGTCTTTTCCTTCACCCCCAAGCTGGAACGAGGAGGTGTCGCGCGGTACGGGCACCTCACGGGGCTCCGCGGCATCGGCGGCGGAAAGAAGCTCGAGGTGCTTCCCTACGTCGGAATGAGCGCTGAGTACATCGTTCAGGAACCCAGCTCGCAGGTGGCGTTCAACAATCCGTTCCGGTCGGGCTCCGACTATTTCGGTCGGGCCGGTGTGGATCTCAAGTATCTCCTCGGCTCGAACTTGACGTTGGACGCCGCGGTGAACCCGGACTTCGGGCAGGTCGAGGTGGATCCGGCGGTCATCAACCTGACCGCCTTCGAGACGCGCTTCGAGGAACGACGTCCGTTCTTCGTGGAGGCAGCCGAGATCTTCAGGTACGGCCGGGGCGGTCCCACAGGCAGTACCGGCCGGGCGCCTCAGGTCCTTTACTCGCGGCGAATCGGCCGTCGGCCACAGGGGAGTGTCTCATCGGACGCCGTGTATGCGGACGAGCCCGTCTCCGCCACGATTCTTGGCGCCGCCAAGATCACCGGAAGGGTCGGAGACGGCTGGTCGGTCGGCTTCATCGACGCGGTGACGGGCCGGGAGTACGCTCCGTATGTGGATGCAGCCGGAGTGGACGGCAAGAGCGTCCTGGAGCCCACCACGAACTACCTGACTGGAAGAATTCGAAGGGATACGCGCGCGGGTGAAACGCAGATCGGCATGATTGCCACCATGGTGCACCGCGACATCAATGACGCGGCGCTCGTCGACCGGCTTCGCTCGGCGGCGTACGTCGGGGGACTCGATCTAGTACACGAGTGGGCCGACCGGACCTGGAGAGTCAGCAGCGCGTTTGCGACGAGCTACATCCAGGGAGACGCCGACGCGATCCTGGATGCCCAGGAGTCTTCGGCCCGATACCTGCAGCGGCCGGACGCGGCCCACCTGAGCATCGACCCGACGGCTACGTCCATGGGCGGATTCTACGCCATGGGGGAGATCAACAAGCAAGCCGGCTCGTTTACGGGCAGACTCGGCACGGCCTACCTGAGCCCGGGCTACGAGGTGAACGACCTCGGGTTTCAGACCGAAACCGAACGTTTCATTTTCGATACGCATTTTCAGTATAATCAGCCCCGCCCCGGCAGCTTCTTCCGGAACTGGAGCTTTTTCGGTGGACCCGACGCGAAATGGAACACCGCCGGCGATCGCGTCTTCAATGACATCAATCTCCAGTTCAGCTGGCAGTGGCTCAACTACTATGGCGGCTCGGTTCGCTGGGCCATTCGGCCCCCCACGGACGACGACCGACTTACCCGGGGAGGTCCAATGGCCCGGACCCCCAGGACGACTACGTTGCGAGCGAATCTCAACTCTGACTCCCGCAAGAGTCTGGGCGTCCGGGCCAGCTACAACGGTCAGAGTGACGCTGCGGGTTCCTGGGAGCACAGGGGATCGATCAACTTTACATATCGGTCCGGAGAGAAGCTGGAGTTACGCCTGGGGCCCTCGGTGACGCGCAGCTTCACCCGGGCGCAGTACGTCACGTCGACGAGCGATCCCTTGGCCACCGCGACCTTCGGACGGCGCTACGTGTTCGCACCCCTCCATCAGACGACCGTCGCGCTGGAGACACGTATGAACGTCACGTTCTCGCCGACGCTGACCCTGCAGGTATACGCACAGCCGCTCATCTCGAGCGGTGATTACGGCGACCTCGCCGAGTTCCGCGTACCCGGACAGTATAGATTCGCGACCTACGGTGAGGACATCGGCACCAGCGCCCGCCAGGCCGACGGGAACTATCTGATCGATCCAGACGGGCCGGGCCCGGCCTCGGAATTCACGGCCAGTGACCGGAGTTTCAACTTCAGAAGTCTTCTCGGAAACGCCGTTCTACGCTGGGAATGGAGCCCGGGCTCGACGCTCTTCCTGGTCTGGCAACAGAGCCGGGCAGCCAGAGTGCGGGCATCCGAATTCGACGAGACGGGAGCTCTCGGCGTGGGGGACTTCGACCTCGGCTACGACACACAGGAGCTGTTCGGGCTCCCCTCCGACAACATCTTCCTGATCAAAGTGAACTACTGGCTGAACCTGTAGTAGATCGCTTCTCCATCGCTATTTTTCTCGTGGCATTCCTGCTGAGCCCCGCCAATATTTGAATAAGATCGCGTGTTGTCGTCGCTCAGGAGGTGATTACGATGGGCCGGAAAACGAGCATGGTGATGGCCATTGCAGGAGCATGTTTCGCCACGGGCTGTGTGGTAGCCGCCGTGGGCGGCGGGGCCTTGGCAGGAGTCCATGTGACTTCGCAGGGCGCGGAGGCGGATGTAGAGTCCAACATCCAGGGCACCGAGGGGAGAGTTCGTGCCGCCTTCCGGCAGCTGGGCATCGAGATAACCGGTGAGGCCTCGGAGAACTCCGGTAGAGAGCGCGAGTTCAAGGGATCGGTCGACGAACTGGACATCACCGTGTCACTGGAAACCCGGGACCACGGTACGCATATCGATGCCTCGGCCCGGCGGAGTCTCGCCTCCTGGGATCAGGAGTACGCGGAACGGCTGGTGGCGCGAATCGTAGGTAGGTGACGCGAATCCCTAGCGGGCGACTCGAGGAGGCCCGCCTAATCCCTCTTGGTAAACACGACGAAGAACTTCTCTTCGAAGAGGTCGAACTCCTGCGTCATGTCGTACCCGGCGACACCCATCCAGTCCCGCACCTGCTCCAGTGTGATCAGCATCTCAGGCTGGTTACGGTGGGGCGCCCTGGGGTGACCCCCATGGTAGTCGACGACCACGATGCGGCTGCCCGGCGCCATATACCTCGCCGTAGTCTGTAGGTAGGCCTGTCGCCCCTCGATGTGATGAATGACATCGTGGAAGAAGGCCACATCGATGTCCCGGCGGGGCAGCTTCGGGTCTTCGAACTCACCTAGAACGGTCTGGACGTTCCCTACCCCACCGTCCACCGCCTTTTGCTCGATCATGGGCAGGAAGCCCGGGTCGATCTCCATCGCGAAGACCGTGCCCGTGGGCCCCACCGCTCGTGCCAGCGACACCGAGAACACACCGGTGCCCGCACCCATGTCCGCAACCAACTCGCCCGGTTGGAGTCCGATCCGGGCAACGACCTCCTCGATCTCGAGGCCCTCGAGCCTCCGTCCGCTCTCCAGAGTGAGCGCCCACTCTTCCGCGGGCCGCCCGCCGATTTGGTCCGCGGATAGCGGCGTCAGGTACGCCAAGACCGCCAGAAGGCCTAGTGGCGCCAAGAGCCTGAATCTCACGGAACGCAACATGGAGCTACCTCCTGTTCGTCGGTCCACAGGCCACCCACGCCTGCAGCGCCGTCGGCACATTCAAGGTACGATGCACACGAGTCGCGGACGGTCCTACTGGGTGGCGCCCTGGGTGACGCCCAGCCCTTCCACCAAGATGGCGGGAAGCGTGTGATTGATCCGCACGCCCCAGATGCCGTCGGTACGCGCGGCCATCCCGCTGTTCGCAGCCGAATGCACCACGACGCCGTTCACCACGAAGTCGGTGGCGTCCGCTCCCACGCGTACCTCGAGGGCGTTGACGGAGCGCCCGTTGGCATCCGCCGCGGCAACGGCGGAGTGGGGGGTGCGTCCCTGGATGTCGTGCGTGGTTTCATTCCCGGCACGGTGCTTGACCAGGTAGCTTCCGTCCTGCGCGACCAGGAAGTACAGATAGTTCTGTCCGGCGCCCTCCAGGTCACGACCGCCGTAAACGAGGCCGTAGTAGTTCACGTGGCCGCTCGGCTCCAAGAGTGTGAAGGTCCCCTTGAGCGTGTAGCTGCCCGTAGCAGTATCGCTGGAATTCCACGCCGTGACGGCGGGCCCCGTGGCAAATCGGATCCCACTTCCCTCCGTTGTCACAGTCACGTTTGGAACGTCGTCCGGATCCTCAGCGTTCGTGCTGTGGTCGAGACGTAACTGGAGCCCTGCGGGGGCCTGCGCCGCCAGCGGCACGGCAATCAGAAGGGCGACAGCGGCTACGGAAATTCGATGAATCATGACTCACTCCTGGAGTTGAATAGCGGACCGACAGTATAAGATAGGCGACGCCCCGGGAGAAGATGGGCACGACGCCTCCCCCGCGGCGCTCCCTGGGGCAATGCCGGGCTCGCCGGGGCGATGCCGGCTCGCTGGGGCAAAGCGAGGAGGGATTGCTCATCGAGAGAGGGAGCCCTAGCGTGGGTTGCCAAGGAGAGACCCGCCATGAGAAATGCCAATCCAGTGAATCGAGGGCTCGTCGTCGCGATCGGCCTCGCCGCCGCCCTCGCGGGAGCGTGTGTACCATCCGATTCCGAGCCCACGGCTGAGTCCGGCGATGCCTCTTTGGCCTCCGCCGAAGAGGGGGCCACGTTCCTGCTCGAGGGAGCAAGGCTGATCCTCGGCGACGGGGGCATGATCGAGGACGGAGCCCTACTGATCGCGGGCGACCGGATCCTCGAGGTCGGAGCCACTGGAGAAATCAGCTCGCCTCCCGGAGCCACCTCCATCGACTTGTCCGGAAAGACGGTAATTCCCGCCTTGATCGACGCTCATGCCCACCTCGGGTACGAGGGGTACACGAGTTGGGGAGCCGAAAACTACTCCCGCGAGAACTTGATCGAGCACCTCGAGCGCTACGCCTACTACGGGTTCGGCGCGGTATTCTCGGCCGGTAGCGACCCCGACGACCTCGCCATCGAACTCCAACGCGACCAGCAGGCGGGGGAGGTGGCGGGCGCCCGGTTCCTCTTCGGCGCTGGGATGGCGCCACCCGGTCAGGGGCCGAACAACCAGTTCCTGGGGCATGCGCTCGCCATAGCTGACCAGACCGGGATGACTGTCCTGCGAGGAGTCGCCTCCGAGGAAGAGGGTCGCGCGGCCGTCCGTGAAGTCGCGGCCAAGGAGATCCCCTTCATCAAGATCTGGGTCGACGATCGGGGTGGGAGTCAGGAGAAGCTCGGGCGGGCCGCTTATCGCGCGATCATCGATGAAGCCCGGACACACGGCATCGAGGTCATCGTCCATCAGCAAAGCGCTCAGGACATGCCGGATCTGCTCGAGGCCGGCGTGGCCGGGTTCCTGCACGGTCGTCTCGGTCCGGGGCTGGATGACGACGTGGCTGCGCAGATCCACGAGTCCGGAGCCTTCCTGGTCCCCAACCTTGGACTGGGGGAACTGCGCCGCGAGCCGGTGGGTGACGATCCGTTTCTGCAGGAGGCGACGCTCCCGGAAGTGGCGACGAGACTCCGTGAGGCATACGACGCCCGGCAGCAGACGGGTGGGGGGCAGCAGGGGGCGGCTGCGGGCGTGACGGAGCGGGAGCGAGAACTGAGCGAGTCCTTCTCCCGCCTCGTGGCGGCGGACGTGGATATCGTGCTCGGAACCGACGCGGGGGCCGTTCCCGACCACTTCTTCGGCTACACCGGCCACCGGGAGCTGGAGATCTTCGTTCGGCTGGGCATGACGCCCATGCAAGCCATCGTTGCGGCCACCAGCCGACCCGCGGAGCAACTCGGCCTCGGTGAGATGGGCACGCTCGCGCCCGGGAAGAGTGCGGATTTCGTGATTCTCGACGCGAACCCGCTCGAGGACATCCGAAACACGCGTACCATCTCTCGAGTCTACCTCCGAGGCCGTGAGGTCGACCGGGAGGGACTGGGAGGGCGCTGGACCGGCAGGGATTAGGGGCGGACGGACGACACCGCCCCACAACGGGTCAGTCGACGGACGGCTGCTGCTCCGACGCCTTTTCGCCCTCCAACGTCGGATCCTTTACGCAGGCCTGCACCTCGGCGAGGATCTTCTCGAAGAGTCCTCCCATCACAGCCCGCCGACTATTTGCCACCGTCCGGTAAACCTCACGCGCCCCGATGTACGACAAGCCGAGGACGCCGATCGGAAACACCGCCGCGAGCAGAGACCCCCCGAGTCCCAAGAAACCAGCCAGCGGAAGTCCCATCCCCACTCCGACACCCACACCGACGCCCCCGACCCCACCCCCGAACACGCCGCCAGCCAACTGGTGCAGGTTCTCTTCGAGGCGGACGTGCGTCTGCCCGTCGCGAGACGTTACGGTGATTTGAACGGTCCGGCTCTTGTTAGGGGTCTCAGCGCGCCAGGTGAGCGAACGACCTAGCAGGCTCGGCTGTCCGTGCTCGCGCGTTCCCAACTGAATCACGGAGACGACACGCTCGAATCCGTCGTCATTGAGCTCTCCGGGTACGGTGGTTTCTCGGACGAGCATCAGTTCGTCCCCCGTGACCCTGGTCCAGAAGCCCGAGTCAGTGGGACTTGCTTCGAGTTCCAGCGCAGCCCGCCTGAGAAAGCGTGGATCGATGCCGACTTCGACCGCCACCTCCTCGAGCTCGCGGAGCGTCAACCCGGACGAGGACGGGGCGCTGGGCTCCGTGTCCTGAAGCTCGGTCGCCCGCTTGAGAATCTGGCCGATCTCCTTGTCGCCGTAGACGCGGGGGAGGTCCGGATGATCCGTCATGGGTCACTCGTCTTCAAGGGTGACGACAGCCGAAGGAAGCCTCGTTCACGGGTCGGGACAACGTGAGGGGCACGGTCGAGGCGGTCAACATGATGACCCGCGCCCACGCTCGATGAGGGCCCCTCGCCCTCGTTCGGCGCTGCCCTGGTGTGGGGGGCAACCGATGGGCGCTTGATGACTTCGTAGCCAAGCCGCATGTTGCGATCCATGTCCCCACCCGAACAGTCGTCCATCAGTCAGACCCGTTACGACGTCATTATCGCGGGAGCACGCTGCGCGGGAGCGTCCACGGCGATGCTCCTGGCCCGCCAGGGGCTGAGCGTCCTCGTGGTCGACCCAACTAGCCGCGGGAGTGACACGTTGTCCACGCACGCGCTCATGCGGGGCGCCGTGCTCCAACTGCACCGTTGGGGAGTGCTGGATGCGATCCGGGACGCTGGGACGCCCCCGATTCGGAAGACCACCTTCCACTACGGTGACGAGGACATCGAAGTCTCGATCAAGGAGATGGACGGCGTAGACGCGCTGTACGCTCCGCGTCGGACCGTTCTGGACGCGGTGCTGGTCGACGCCGCCTTGGCTGCGGGTGCCGAGATTGTCCACGGCCGCTCCGTCGTCGATCTCCTCTGGACTCCCGAGGGCCGCATCCGCGGTGCCCAGATCTCCGGAGCGGACAAGAAGGTGATAGATGTCGACGCCGACCTGGTCATTGGCGCCGACGGTATGCGATCGCGTATCGCCCGCATTCTGGAGGCCGAGCTGGATTACACCGTCACTCACGCTACCGCCTCCATCTACGGCTATCGGAAGGACCTGGGTCTGGAGGGATTCCACTGGTTCTACTGCCTAGGGGCGGCTGTGGGAGCGATCCCGACGAATGACGGGGATACCTGTGTCTTCGCTTCGCTTCCGCCGGCCCGCTTCGAGCGCGACCGAGCGAATGGGCTCGAAGCCCTCTACAACGACGTGCTGAATGACGTCTCGCCCGAGTTGGCGAACAGAGTCGCGGGAAGCGAGAGCTCAGGGAAGCTCAGGGGATTCGCGGGCGCGCCCGGCTACTTACGACGAGCGGCAGGGCCTGGTTGGGCTCTCGTCGGCGACGCCGGCTACTTCAAGGACCCTCTCACTGCCCACGGGATCACGGATGCCCTGCGTGACGCCGAGCTCTTGGCTCGGGCGGCCGTACATGGTGGTGACGACGCCCTGGCTGGCTACCAGGAGACGCGAGACAATCTGGTGAAGGGCCTTCTCGACGTCACAGACCGCATTGCCTCCTTCGATTGGGATCTGGACGAAGCGAAAAAGGAGCATCTGGTTCTCAGCCGCGAGATGAACGCGGAAGTCGATCTCTTGCGAACCCTTGGCCAGGATTTCGTGGCTAGCGCGGGGGCCTAGCCGACCGCCGAGGCTCTCACGGCGGGCGGGGGGAGTGGCGATGTCCCGTCCAGGTAGGCCGCCAGGTGGGCGCTCAAGTCACGGGCATCGTCGCCGGCTCCGTCGATGAGACTCGATTTGCGGCGCCGGAGGAACGGGATGCCCATGAGATACATCCCGGCGGCCTCGACCACTCCTCCGTCGTGCTTGATACGACCCTTGCGGTCGAAGACCGGCATGTCGAGCCACGAATGATCGGGGCGGAACCCCGTAGCCCAGACGATCGTCCGGATCTCACCGCTCCTGAGGTCCAAACTCAGCGGCGGCGACTCTTCCACCCTTGTGGGCTCGAGGCGGTGCGGCGGTGGGACTTCCCCGTCGAGCGCGTTTTCGGCCACCCACTCGTCGATCCTGTCGAGCAACCTGTTCATCTTGAGGTCCGACATCTCGGCCAGGTTACGCAGTGCACCGGAGAACAGCGCCTGGCCCTCGTTGATAGCGGCAATCCGACCCAGGAGCTTCACGCCGACGTCCGTCAGGGAGTTGAGATCGAGGGTGTGACGGTCGTCGGAACCCGTGAGCTGAAGCGACGGCACGTTTCGGACCCGGTCGACGTTGTCGACATCGGTATAGAACTCGTCGAGCACCCCGGCGCGGTCCATCCACCACTTGATGTCCTTTCCCCGATAGACCCGGGGCACCCGGACGTGTTCGCCCAGGGCGAGTGTGACCGGCCGGCCTGAGCGGTGGATCTCAGCGGCGATCTGTGTGCCGCTGGCCGAGGCGCCGACGACGAGCACGCCTCCCGACGCGAGCTGCTCCGGGTTGCGGTATTCCTTCGGCGTGAGCATCGCGATCGAGGACGGCACGGCCTCGGCGACTGCCGGGATGCGCGGAATGGCGAACGCTCCGCTGGCGATGACGACCGTCCGGCATCGCCAATCGCCCTGGTCGGTGGCGACAATGTAGCCGTCGTCGGTGCCACGCACCGAGGTCACGGTGGTCCCGGTCTGGACTGGAGCCGAAATCACCTCGGCATACCGCTCGATGAACCCGATCGTCTCGGGCATCGTTCGGAAGCCGTCGGGATCGTCGCCCTCGTAGCCGTAGCCCGGCAACCGGCTCTGCCAGTTGGGCGTCAGTAGCCGCAGCGAGTCCCACCGCTCGGTCTTCCACGTGTTGGCCACCTCGCCCCGCTCGAGCACCACATGGTCGATCGAGCGGTCGGCGAGGCAGCGGCTCATGGCCAAACCGGAGTGGCCAGCCCCGATGACAACGGTGGTGGTGCGCGGGGCCCGGGTCCCCCGGGCCCCGCCTTTCCGGGTCAGTTGACCTCGACCGTGACGTTCGTCGGGTTCGTGATCGCGTCGAAGACGGCCGACCGCTTTTGCGACTGCGCGACGATCGCCTTGATCTCGTCGGGCGTGGCGTCGGCATCGATGTTGTACGTCACCTTGATGCCCTCGAAGCCGTTCCGCACGTCGCTGTCTATACCGAGGATTCCCTGGATGTCCATCCCACCCTCGACGGTTGCGGACACCGACTTCAGCTGGATCCCACGATGCTGAGCGACCGACGCGATGCCGGCGGTGAGACAGCTGGCCAGGCCGGCCAGAACGATCTCGACCGGCGTTGCCCCGTGGTCTTCAGACGCGAACACCTCGGGGTGATCGGCGTCGAAAGTGAACTGGGCCCGGTGCTTCTGCTCCTCACCGAGTCCGAAGAAGCCCTCCACGGTGGAGCGACTGTGGGTGCCGTTCACCCATTCGCACTTCGCCCGCCACGTGAATTTGGCGGCCTCCGGTGTTTCGGACAACGCTTCTCGCGCGTCGAGCAGCGCGTTGACGTTGACGCCGTTGTCGATGGGGGTGTCAGTGGCGCTCATTTCAGGGGTGCTCATCGCAGACTCCTCCGGCCGTTGTGTTGGGAAACTGACGGATCGATCCACTCCGACCCAGTTAGCGGGACCCACACATTACGACCTCGAAACCTATGATCGCAACTGTCCCCCCATGTAGACGTCGTTGGTGGCCAAGCGGGCCCGTCGGGGCCGGGAGGGAGGGTCGGCCGAGGCTACGCGAGCAGCCGCTCCACCTCGACGTCGGCGACTGCCTGGGCGAGGCGACTCGTCTCGATGGCGTCGGCCAGCTGGGCCAGATCCGGGCCGTGACCACCGGCTTCGGGAAGTCGTTGGTTCGCGCCGCCCATGGCTCGCACCGCGGTGAGGAGAAGGTCGTGGAGTCTCTGGCGAGACGCTTCGACGGCCTCCACGGGCCCCTTGCGTGTCACCGGGGTCGTCTCGCCTTGGGTCTTCTGGCTCGCCATGACCCGGCCCGCCTCTTCGACACGCGCCAAGTCGGTGGCCGCGTCGGCGGCGAGCGCCAATAGCTCAGACGTATTCTCCACGATGTCGACGTCTCCGGTCGCCTCCGCTCTCTCCCACAGGAGACGTCCGAGTCGGACGGCGTCGGAGAGGAGCGTGCGCGGGTTCCCCGCTGGCAAGCTCATGAGCGCCGTCACCAGTCGCTCCTCGACGTCGCTGGGGAGCCAAGAATCGCTCTTGCCTCCGCATGCGGCCGGTCTCCGGAGATGGAACTGGGCCAACATCCACAGCAGTCCGGCGTAGAGGGGGCTGCCGAAGAAGAGCAGTTGACCCGAGAGAAGGCCCACGAAGGAGCCCACCATCACCACGGACAGGAGCAGAAAGCCGAGGCTCGGCGGAATCGGGGCAACACCCCAGCGCTTCGGAGTGAGTAGGGCCGGAACGCCGCCGTGTGCGAGGGCCCCGACAACCGGTTCGACGGCCCGGAGAGGCACCGAAGCCAGTGGTAGAAAGCCCTTTGCCGCGAGATTGAACGCCTCCCATTCGACCCCCGGAGGCAGAATTCTGTGCAGATCCTCGACAATCCTCGCGCGCTCGGCCCTCCGCATGGACTGGCGCACGAAAAGGAGGCCGTCGCCGGTGCGACTCGCGCAATTGAGACAGACCCTCAGGTCGAGGGTGTCGGGCCGGTTGCAGAGAACGCAGGAGCCGGTCCCCCTCACTGGCGTCGTCACGTCGCTCATCGGGCCTCGACCTCCGCAATCATACTCAGTGCATTGCTACGCCAGCCATCGTTTTGATCGTAGTGCTCGAGGAAACTCGCCAGGTACTTGTGAGCGGCCCCATGATCGCCCAAGGCATAGCGCGCGGCTCCCGCATGATAGAGGGCCATGTAATGGTTGGGCCAGAAGTCCACCACCAGTTCCATGATGGGGCCGGCGGCAAGATCGTTCCCGGCGTCCGCCACCGGGTGTCCAACGTTGAAGACCACTCCGGCCGCCCTCCACCGCTCACCCTGAGGCAGCTGGAGAATCCGATCCCGGGCCGAGTCCATGCGTCCAGCGAGCGCGAAGCAAGCCGCCTCGTACGCCGCTCCCTCGTCGGATTGGGGCGCTGGGCTCCAGGTGAGCCGGGTGTCCACTTCTACCGGGTTACAGTAGGCCTTCATGGAGTGGAACCAGCTTGCGGCGTCCATGGGGTCGCCCGAGGGCGGGTCCTCGACGGTGACGTTGATCGTGAACCTCGGATCGTCAGAAATCCCAATTGGCCCGGAGGACCTCATGAGGTAAGCCAAGCTCAAGCCAACGTAGAGCAGTCCTAGCAGATAGATCTTCCGCACCCTCGCCTCCGGTTCCTGAATCGTCATTGTTGCGGTCTTGGAGAGGGACGTTTGAAGCCCGTCTGGTTGCACACCCCTCGCAGAGCCGTGACTCAATTGATCGCAAAGCTCGTGCCACGAACTGAGACGTCGGGGGGCCCGAAAAGGCCCGAAATCCGGGGTCGATCGGCCGATTCGGCCTCATGAGCCCCGCCCTCCTCGGAAAAAGTGACCGAAACGGCACGGTGTGCCGACTATCGCTTCGTCCGACGGAGCACAATTTCATGGCGGTGGAGATCGAGCGTACGCATCTTTTACAATGACGAATCCACTGGCTTTTCGACTCCGGAGCGGGCTGTGCCTCACGTTCGGCATATGGCTGGCGGCCTGCGCCGGCGGCACGGGTGCGTCGACACCTTCGCCTGAGAGAGTGGCGGTCGACACGGTGATCGTCCGCTCACAAGCGGATCCTGAGCTGGAACGGCGCGTCGCCACCTCCCAGCTCCAACTCCTGGAACGCGAAGCGCAGGTGGAAGACCTTCGACGTCAACTCGACGCGGCGCGACGGGAAGTCGTGCGGGCGATGGCACGATTGCAGACCCTGGCCAGTCGTGCCGAAGCCGCATCCGCAATGGCGGAGGCGGAGATCGGGGTGGAAGCCGTACTCGGGGCGGCGAAGGATGAGGAAGCGCCCGAGGCGGCTCAGGCGAGACAACTCCTCGCGCTCAGCGCGACCGAGTTCGCCGATGAGAACTACGGCGGTGCCCTCTACCTGGCGAGCCAGGCCCGTGGCGTGGCTCGCGCAGGCGAGTACCGCCTCACGAGCTCGGAGCGGGGCGACCGGCAGCCCACGGAAGTCTTGTTCGCGCTGCCCGTACCGCTAGAAACGGCACAGCGCAGCAACGTACGCACGGGGCCGGGAACCGGGTTTCGTGTGCTCTTCACGGTGGACGCCGGGACCCCCCTAGTGGGGTATTCGTACACGGAACAGTGGGTGCGGATCAACGACGACGAGGGACGTGGCGGCTGGATCTTCCACAACCTCGTTACGAGCCTGGGGGAGAGTGGTCGGTAGTCGAGACACGGCGTCCTACTTGGTTGTCTTCGCTGTCTTCCTCTTCGCCCTCGTCGGCTTCTTCAACGTCGCCGTCGCCTTCGCCTTCGCCGCCCTCTTCACCGTCGTCGTCGTCTTTGACTTCACCGGCTTCTTCGAGGTCGGTGTCGTCCCCTTCGCCTGAGCCGGCTTCTTCGAGGTCGTCGTCCCCTTTGCCTGGGCTGGCTTCTTCGACGACGCCTTTCTCTTTGCCTTCGCTGACTGCGTCAGCGACGTCGCCGTCACCGCGGCCCTCCGGCTCCTGCGGCTCGCACTCACCACTCGATCACGGCCGCGTCGCTTAGCCTGGTAAAGGGCAGCATCTGCCGAGATGATAAGGGACTCCGGTGAGTCCCCGTCCGCGGGAAATTCGGCGACGCCGACGCTCACCGTCACGGTGAACGACTGCTTGCCTACGACCACGGCGCATCCGGCCAGTCGCGTCCGGATTCGCTCCGCCGCCTTGACCGCACCGTCGATGTCGGTGTCCGGCAGCATCACCAGGAACTCCTCCCCTCCGTAGCGCGCAACGTGATCGACCTCACGCATCTCTTCCTGAAGGACCTCTGCCACCATCTTGAGGGCCTCGTCTCCCGCGAAATGCCCGTGCGTATCGTTGAATTCCTTGAAACGATCGACGTCGACCATGAGGATCGCGAACGCCCGTTCCGAGCGGCACGAGCGGAGTGTTTCGCCCTCCAGCCTCTCCATCAGGTGCCGGCGGTTCGAGATCCCGGTCAGGGGGTCGGTCATCAGCAACTCCTCGAGCTGCTGCCGTCCTTCACGCAGGCGATCGACCATTCCGTTGAACACTTCGGTGAGGTAGCCGACTTCGCCCTTGCCCACGGGCAGATCCACCGCGAGGTCACCCCCCGCGACTTCCGCGGCTCCCTTGGTCAGGCGATCCAGCGGGCGCACGATGAACAGGCCCAGCCAGTAAGCGATAAAGCCAACGACTACCAGGAGCCCCGCCACGAGAAGCACGGTAACGTCGCGCAGCTGGGCGACCTGTGCGTACGCCTCTTCTGACGTGATCTCCGCCACCACCGCCCACTCGAGGCTGGGAACTCTCTGGAGCGTCCCGATGACCTCTCGTCCGTCGCGATCCGGGTATGTGACGGGACTACGCTCATTGGCGAGGAGAAGCTCCACCGTGGCGTCCGCGAGCCTCCGCTCGGCGAGAGGCCCCTCGTCGGCGTGTAAGCTGACGATCTCCCTGCCATCCGGCGAAATCACGTACAGGTCGCCCGAGTCGCCGGGAGCGAACACCAGAAGGGTCGTTTGGACGGCGCGGTAGGTGACGTTCGCAACGAGCGCGCCCACGAAGGTCTGGTTGGCCGCGGTAACGGGAACGGCAATGGTCATGAGCGGCTGGCCCAGAGGGTCTTCCTGGAACTCGTCCGCAATCACCACCCGGCCCGCCTCCACACGATCGAGCCAGTCGGATGGGAGACGCACGTCTCCCGGGCGCTCGGCGCTCGTCGCGACCGGCTCGCCTTCCCGGCCGATGACGATCAGCTCATCGTAGTCCGGAAACCGCTCCTCGACCGACGTCAGGTAGTCGTTGAGACGAGCGCCAGCTTCCCCGCCCCCGTCCGCCCGTCGAGCGCGCTCGACGTTCTCGGTTACCTCATAGGAACTAGCGAAGACCCGGATGTCGTAGAGGCGCTCCTTGAACCAAAGGTCGAGCTCGCGTGCGGTCTGCGCACTCACGCTCTGCAACTCCTCGGTAATCTTGTCGGTAAGGGCCGCGCGGTTCTGGACGTACGAAATCCAGGCCATCCCCAGTGAGGGGATCAGCGTAGCGAGCAAGGCCAGGCCCACGATCCGGCTCTTGATACTCTCAAGGCGAAATACCCTGGGGACCTGCTCGACGACCGTTTTGGTGAGGTGTGTTGTCCGTTCAGGCATACCTAAAAGGTATGACTGGCCAGATCGCCCTGCACGAGAAAAATCGTGGCGGAATCAGCTCCTCACCCCACCACCATCGCATCCCCGTACGAGTAGAACCGGTAGCCCTCGCTGATCGCCGTACCATACGCCTCCATCATCCGCTCGTACCCGCCGAACGCCGCCACGAGCATCAGGAGCGTGGACCGTGGCAGATGAAAGTTCGTAATCAGCCCGTCCACCACCTGGAAGCGGTACGGCGGGCGGACGAACAGATCCGTCACTCCCGGTCCCTCCCCCACCACCCCGTCGCGGACCGCACTCTCGAGCGTGCGCACCACGGTCGTGCCCACCGCCCAGATGCGCCGACCCTCCACCCGTGCGGCGTTGATCCCCCTCGCTGCCTCGGAGGACACGAAGTAGCGCTCGCTGTGCATGGTGTGCTCGGCCGGATCATCCGTCTCGACCGGCCGGAAGGTTCCCACCCCCACGTCCAGCGTGACCGCCACGCGGTGTACGCCCTTCGCGTCGATCTTGTCCAGCAAGTCGGGCGTGAAGTGCAGCCCCGCCGTGGGCGCGGCCACGGACCCCGGCACACGCGCATACACAGTCTGGTAGCGCTCCCGGTCCAGCGGCTCGTCATCCCGCTCGAGATAGGGCGGCAGCGGCATGTGGCCGTGCTGTTCCAGGGCCTCTCGCACGGAGCCCTCGACGGCGAGCCGTACGATCCGACCACCCCCCGGGGCTCCATCCACGATCTCGACGTCGAAGCCCGGTGCGATGTTCACGACCCGGCCGGGCTTGAGCTTCCCGCCGGGCCGCACCAGGGCCTCCCAGAGCTCGGCCTCGTCGCGCTCCGCCCCGCCCTCTCCCTCCGGGCTCGTCTCCGTCTCACCGGCCCATGGCCGCAAGAGCAGGATCTCGGAGGGCGCCCCGGTAGGCTTTCGACCCAGGAGTCGTGCGGGGCTCACCCGACTTTCGTTCACGACCAGGACGTCGCCTGGGCTCAGCAGGTCGACCAGATGGGAGAAGCGCCGGTGTGCGAACGGACCACCGTCCCGTGGTAGGACCAGGAGCCGGCTCTGGTCCCTGCGCTCGGTGGGATAGCGGGCGATCCGCCCGGGAGGCAGGTCGTACTCGTAGTCGGACACACGGACGCCGTCCCTCACTATCCCCCCGTCGCTGGCCACGTCTCCGAGCTCGATCGGCACCGCCTCCATTTCTCCGGTCGTTCCGGGCCTACCCGGATCGACGAGGATGGAGACCCGAGTGGACAGGCCCACCTCACGGCCAGAAGAAGAGAATGGCGACCCCTCCCAGGACGGAGAGCGCAAACGCCGCGCCCACCCGCTTAGCCGCCGCCGGATGTCCGAGCAGAGCCACCACGCACCCCTTGAAGCCGAGGTTGGCGAGGCCGCCCACCATAATCACGCGCCAGCCTGTATCCACGGCCATCGAGCCTGACTTCATGAGTTGGGCCGAGGACAGTGTGATCGCATCCATATCGGTGAGACCCGAAAGAGCGGCAACCAAGTACAGCCCTTGAGCACCACCCTGATCCTCGGCCCAGGCGACCAAGAAGAGGACGACAGCGTAAAGGAGTCCGAACAGGAGCGCCGAGCGGAGGTCCGAGGGTGGCTGCTGGTCCTGGAGCTCCGCCCTCCCCCCCCCGGCGCCCAGGGAGTAGGTGGCGAAAGATATGAGGGTCATCACTCCCATCATCATCGCGAGGGGTATACCCACGCCTGGGAGGATCTCCGGGGCCACGACAAGGATCTCCAGGAACACCCGCGCGAACACGACCGTCGATGCCAACACGATGACGAGGGCGGCGGCTCGGCTGCGCTCCGGAGTCTCCTTGCTCCGTCTCGCATACCCAACGCTCGTCGCGGTGCTCGAAATGAACCCACCCAGGATCCCGGCCACCACGGCGCCCCGGCGGCTGCCGAACAATCGGAAGGCCACATACCCTCCGAGGCTGATCCCAACGATCAGTACGACCATGACCCAGATGGAGAACGGATTGAGCACCTGATATGGGCCGTAGGCCCGGTTTGGAAGGACCGGAAGGATCACGAGGGCCAGAAGCGAGAGCCTCATCAGGGCCTCGAAGTCCTCTGGGCCGAGGCGGTCGGCGAAAGCGTGGAGGGGGGTCTTCCAGTGCAGTAAGAGGGCGACCGCGCCTCCCGCGACGACGGCTTCGAGGATCAAGTCGGTGCTTATCGCGACGCCCAGGACGAAAGCGACCAAGAGGGTCACCTCGGTCGTGATTCCGTAACCGGCTTCCTGCGCCGGGACGCCCTGCGGATAGGCTTTGAAGGCAAACGCCGCGAGGCCGAGCAGCGCCGCACCTGCCACCCAGCCCCCAGCTGTCGGGATCAGCGCACCGGAAAAGACACCAAGGACGCTGACCAGAGGAAAGGTCCGGATACCGGCCAGGTGCCCTATTGCCCGCTGACGCTGCAGCCCGATCAAGAGCCCCACCCCGATCGCGATGACCAGCCGGTATAGAAGTGTCAGCGTCACTCGTGAGACTCCCCAGTCATTCGAACAGCGACGGCTGCCCGCCCACCGCGCCCTCGGCCGGCGGCTCGTACCCGAACCGTTTGTACGCCCTCACCGTCGCCACCCGTCCCCTCGGCGTCCGCATGATGAACCCCTCCTGGATGAGAAACGGCTCGTAGACCTCTTCAAGGGTGGAGGCGTCCTCGCCCATGGCAACGGCCAGCGTTTCGAGCCCGACGGGTCCGCCCTCGAACTTCTCGATCAGGGTGTGGAGCACACGCCCATCCATTTCGTCGAGCCCGTATTCGTCGACGTCCAGCATCTTGAGCGCGTCCTCGGCAACGGCCGCGGTGATGACGCCCTCGGCTTTCACTTGGGCGAAATCGCGAACCCGGCGGAGCAGCCGGTTGGCCACACGCGGGGTCCCCCGGGCCCGGCGGGCCAGGATCTGCGCGCCCTCGGACGAACACTCCACGCCGACAATCTCCGAGCTCCGCGTTACGATCACGGCCAACTCCTCGGGCGGATAGAAGTTTAGCCGCTGGATGATACCGAAGCGGGCTCGCATGGGCGCGGTGAGGAGACCGAAACGTGTCGTCGCGCCCACGAGCGTGAACTTCTCGATGTCCATGGTCATGGTCTGCGCCCGGGGGCCGTCGGCCAGGCGGATCTCCACCCGGTAATCCTCCATGGCGGGATACAGAAACTCCTCGATGATGGGCCGGAGCCGGTGGATCTCGTCGATGAAGAGGACGTCGCCCTCACGTTGATTGGTGAGCATGCCCACCAGGTCCGCCGGCTTCTCCAGCACGGGCCCCGACGTGGACTTGAAGTTCACGCCCATTTCCCGGGCGATGAGGGATGCGAGTGTGGTCTTGCCGAGCCCCGGCGGCCCGTGGAAGAGCAGATGGTCGAGGGGCTCCCGGCGTTGCTTGGCGGCCTCGATGGCGATACTCAGGGCCTCGCGGACCTTGTCCTGGCCAATGAACTCGTCGAGGCGCTGGGGCCGGAGCGAGGGTTCGGCCACCGCGTCCTCCTCGAGCACGTCTGGAGTGGTGATTTCGCTTCTGCCCGTCATCGCCTGGCCCTCATCACCCGTCGTCTCCCCCCTGGAGTTCCTCTCGAATCAGGGCACACGCCTGCTGCACGAGACTCGACACGCCTCACCTCTTCGCCAAAGCCCGGCGGACCAGTTCGTCCGTGCTCTCCGGCTCGCCCTGTGTGAGCGCACCCCGAACGGCCGCGTCGGCGTCCACGAACGAATACCCCAACACCACGAGCGCCGCCACTGCCTCCTGGGAACCGGACCCCGTGCCTGCGTCCGCGCCGTCTGGCCCGCCGGCTCCGATGGCCAGGTCCTCGACTTTGTCGGCCAGATCCAGCACGATCCGCTCGGCGGTCTTCTTCCCCACGCCGCTCACCTGCTTGAGAGCGTTCACGTCCTTCTCGGTCAAAGCCTGAGCCAGGCGCCGAGCCGAGTACGTGGAGAGCATGGCCAACGCCATCTTCGGCCCCACCCCCGAAGCCCCGAGGAGGCGCGAAAAGAGCTCTCGCTCAAAAGGCTCCATGAAGCCGTAGAGCGTTGCCGAGTCCTCTCGCACCACCTGGAGCGTGTGAATCACGAAGTCCGGAGCCGGGGGCTTCGGCAAGCGTTCGAGAATCGACAGTGGGATCTGGACCTCATAGACGACGCCCCCGCCGGTCTCCACCTCGACGTGGTCGAGGTCCCGGGAGATGAGCGTGCCCCTGAGACGGCTGATCAACGGAACGCCCCCATGACGCAGTGGCAGAGCGCCACAGCCACGCCGTCGGCGGCATCGGCGGGCGACGGCGCGACCTTGAGACGGAGCTGCTGTTGCACCATGAAGGCTACCTGATCCTTGGTCGCATTCCCATTTCCCACCACGGCCTTCTTGATCTCCCTGGGCGAGTACTCGGCTATCGGAATCTCACTGAGCGCCGCCGCAAGGAGTATAGCCCCCCGGGCGTGACCGAGCTTGAGGACGCTTTGCACGTTCTTTCCCTGAAAGACGTCCTCCACCGCGACCACCGATGGCGAGTGGCGCTCGATCAGCGCGGTGACTTCCTCGTAGATCTCCCGAATCCGGAACGCCAGGGCCTCGCCGGACGACGTACGCACGATCCCACATTCCACCAAGGAAACGACGTTGCCACCCTCCTTGACGACAACGCCGTAACCGGTGATGGCCGTCCCGGGATCGATCCCGAGAATCAGCTCTTGGCTCACCTAGTCTCCTGCCACTACATGGCCTGGGCGAGGATCTCTTCGTCGATATCCGCGTTGGACGAGACCTGTTGAACGTCGTCGATGTCGTCCAGGGCTTCCAAGAGCTTGATGAGCTTCTCTGCGTCCCTGCCCTCGACGCGAATCTCGTTCTGGGGAATCCAGGAAAGCTCGGCCCTCTCGAACTCGATTCCGGCAGCCTTCATGCCTGCCTGCACCTCGTGGAACGCGCCCGCGTCGGTCGTGACGACGAATTCGTCGTCTCCTGACTCGACGTCTTCGGCCCCCGCCTCGATCACGGCCTCGAAAACCGACTCCTCGGTGTAACGGGAGGCCTCGACGTAGATCTGACCCTTGCGGTCGAACTGCCAGCCCACGGAGCCCGTCGTCCCCAAACTGCCCCCGAGCTTGATGAGGATGTGTCTCACGTCGGCCACGGTCCGCTTCTGGTTGTCGGTAAGCGTCTCGATGTAGAGGGCCACGCCACCCGGGCCGTACCCCTCATAGGCAATCTCCTCGTAGTTGACGCCCTCGAGCTCCCCCGTGCCCTTCTTGATGGCCCGCGTGATGTTGTCCGCGGGCATATTGCCGGCCTTGGCGTTGTCGACGGCAACGCGAAGGCGCGGGTTGAAGTTGGGGTCCCCTCCACCATCCCGGGCCGCAACCGTGATCTCCCGGATGAGTTTGGTGAAGATCTTCCCGCGCTTGGCGTCGGTGGCCGCCTTCTTGCGCTTGATGGTGGCCCACTTGCTATGTCCAGACACCGCGACTGCCTCCTAAGCGTACTTCTTCAACCTCTAGTTCAACCGCCTTCTAGAGCGCCGACGCCGCTTCCCGCGACGCCGCGATCACCTTGGGCACCTCGAGTTCCGGAACCGCCTCGTAGCCCGAGAAGGCCCGACTGTGGTGCGCCCGTCCCTGAGTGATGGCACGGAGCGACGTCGAGTACTTGTACAGCTCCGCCTCGGGGACCAGGGCCTTGACCGTGGTGCGCCCGGCCGTGGGCTCCATCCCCAGCACCTTCCCGCGTCGCTGATTCATGTCACTCATAATGTCGCCCACGAAGTCGTCGGGGGTAGTCACCGTGACTTCGATGATGGGCTCCAGGATGACCGGGTGACACTTCGCGGCGACGTTCTTGAACGCGGCGGAGCCGGCCAGCTTGAATGCGATATCACTCGAGTCCACCGAATGGTAGGAGCCGTCGTAGCACTCGGCCTCGAAGTCCACGCACCCAAAGCCGGCGAGGACTCCCCGAGCGGCGGCCTCCTGGATGCCCTTGTCCACGGAGGGAACGTACTTCGTGGGGATGACCCCGCCCTTGATGGAGTTGACGAATTCGTATCCCTCACCCGCCGCGCGCGGCCTGATCCGGATCCAGCAGTCCCCGAACTGGCCTCGTCCGCCCGATTGCTTCTTGTGCCGGCCCTGTCCCTCGGCCTCCTTCGTGATGGTCTCCCGGTAGGCGATCTTCGGCTGCTCCATACGCACGGACACCCCGTACTTCCGCTTCATGCGCTCCATCTGGACTGCCAGGTGAAGCTCCCCCAGGCCCCGGGCTATGGTCTGGTGAAGTTCAGGGTCGAACTCCGCGACGAACGTCGGGTCCTCTTCGTGCAGCTTGGGGAGAACCTCGCCCAGTTTGTCCTCATCGGCCCTGCCTTCGCCCAGAATCGCCACGGCGATCTCCGGCTCCGGGAAGGCGATCTTTTCGAGTATCACGGGGCGGGACATGTCGCAGAGCGTGTCGTTGGTGTGAGCGCTCTTGAGCTTGGCGACCACGCCGAGGTCCCCCGCGTGAAGCTTGGCGACTTCGACCCGCTCCTTCCCCATGGGGACCGAGAGGTGATTCAGCTTTTCGGAGGTTCCGCGCTCGCCGTTCTTGACCTCCTGCCCGTTGCTGACCGTGCCGCTCATGACGCGGAAGTAGGACAACTCCCCGATGTGTGGCTCCGAGGCCGTCTTGTAGATGAGAGCGGAAAAGGTCTCGTCGTCGGACGGCGACAGCTGTACCTCCTCCTCCAAGCCGGCGCGCTGGGCCGTCTCGCCACCCGCTTCGGTGGGGCTGGGGCAGAGCTCGACGAGTTTCTTGAGCAGGGCCTGCATCCCGTACGAGTGCTCCGACGAGCCGCAGAACAGCGGGACGATATCCCCGCTCGTCACGCCCTTGTGCATGGCTTCGATGGCCTCTTCGCGGGATATCTTGCCGTCCTCCAGATAGCGGTCGAGCAGCGCTTCGTCTGTCGTGGCGAGGGTCTCCTGCAACTCGGTCTCCCACTTTTCGAACTTGGTCTGGAGCTCCTCGGGAACGTCGACCTCGTCATACTCGCCCTTCTCGGTTCCCGCCTTGTATATGTGGGCCCGTTCGCTGAAGAGGTTGATGATACCGTGGAAGTCCGGGCCCTCTCCAATTGGAATCTCCACGGCCACGACCTTTTCGGTCAGCCGCGACTTGATATCCTGGTACACGCGCTCGAACGAGGCATGCTCCTTGTCCATCATGGACACGAAAAAGAACCGGGGGATTCCCCGGTCCTCGGCATACTCCCAAACGGTTTCTGTGCCTACCTCCACACCGGAGGTGGCGCCCACTACAATGACCGCGGAGTCCGCCACCCGGATGGCCGCTAATGTCTCGCCAACGAAATCCATGAACCCAGGCGTGTCCAGCAGGTTTATCTTGGCGCCCAAGTACTCGCAGAACGCCGGCGTACACTGAAGGGAAATCCCGTGGCCCGTCTCCTCGGGCGTGTACATCGTGAGCGCGGTTCCCTCGGTGACGTTCCCCTTCCGACGTGACGAACCAGCCGTGTAACAGAGGGCGTCGATGAGGCTGGTCTTCCCAGCTCCGCCGTGGCCCAGAACGGCAACATTCCTGATCTGATCCGTCGTATACTCTTTGGCGAACGCCATGTATGCCTCCTGCCCGATTCGCACCGTATCATGTTCGTAGAAGACGGTGATTCTAGGCCGAAGGGTCGATCCCGTCCAGATGAGGATGGCGTTACGAGAGGCCTCTTGAGGAGGCGTGCGGGTCCGCGAACGGGGGTTCCGCGGAGATGCTCAGTTCGTGCGGCGCTTCTTCGACACCTCGTCCAGGAGCTGCTTTTCCTGCTCCGTCAGCGAAGCCATCCCCTCCGCCGAAATCTTGTCCAGGACGCGATCGACGGCGTCCAACGTCTTCTGCTCGCCCGCGTTGTCGCTCCGCCGGCGCCGCGCACCGGCAGCCGATTCCCGCTCCTCCCGGGGAACGATCGCGAACCGCCTCGCGCGTGCGGCCTTTCCCATACTCTGGATCGCATGCGCGGCACGCCAGTCGGTCTTCAAGTAGAGGAGGCCGGCGGCAAAGCCGCCGAGATGAGCGAAGTGGGCGACACCGCCCGCCCCGCTGAGGGCGTAGAAGAAGGTCGTGACAACGAGGAAAGCCACCAACCACTTCGCCTTTATCGGGAAGATGCCCCAGATGTAGATGAGGGCGTCGGGCCACGCCATGGCGAACGCGAGCATGACGCCGTAGACCGCTGCGGACGCGCCAATGATCGAATACGACGCGAAGAGAAAGCTGAGTACCACACCGCCGAGGCCGCACACCACATAATACCGGATGAACTCCCTCGAGCCCCACTTCGATTCGAGGGGCGGTCCGAAGAAGAAGAGGAACAGCATGTTCCAGAAGAGGTGTCCAAGACCACCGTGGAGGAACATGTAGGTGAACGGGGTCCACGGACGTAACAGGATCTTAGTGGGCTGGAAGGAGAACCACTCGAAGACGAATCCGGCTCCGATGACCCAGGTGAGCGCAAATACGACGGTGTTCGCGATCAGCAACCGTTTGACCCACGGGGTCCACTGAAAGCTGAAGTTCATCCCTCCGGAGGGGCTATACCCGGTACCTCTCAAAATCCCTTCTCCACCTTCGGTTCGTCGAAAACAATTGCACCCCGGACGCGAATTCAAACCCCTGTCCTCACGGGCAGGTTCCGGCGGAGGCCCAAGACGACCCTCTTCAGGGCACCGCCCCTCAGGCGCGCTCCGCCGCCATGCGTACGATCCGATCGCACAAATCCGGAAAGCCGATGCCCGCCGCGCGCGCGGCCTTGGGAAGCAGGCTGTTCGCCGTCATCCCTGGCAGCGCGTTGGCCTCCAGACACCAGGCCTCACCCTTCTCATCCACCATGAAGTCGACCCGCGAGAAGTCCCGAAGCCGAAGCAACCGGTGCACCTCGAGGGCTCGTTCCTGAAGCATGCGAGCCAGGGTCTCCGGAATCTCGGCAGGGAATACCTCGTCGGCCATCCCCGTTTGGTACTTGCACTCATAGTCGAACAACTCGTGCTCGGAAAGTATCTCCCCGACCGGCAGGGTCTGATCCCCCAAGATGCCCACGGTGAACTCGCGTCCGACAACGAAGGCCTCGTACATCATGTCCGAAGCCTGCCCGCCCTCGGCAGCGCGGGCCGCTTCCACCCTGATCGTCTCCTCCACCCCGGCGGGATCGTCGAGCAGGTATAACCGCACGGACGAGCCGCCGGCCACCGGTTTGGCGATGATGGGTAGGCCGAGCCGGTCGACCGCCTCCCGCGCGGTGGGGTTCACGAGCCAGTCTGGCGTGGGAATTCCGGCATCTCGGAGAAGGCGCTTGGTGACGTCCTTATCCATGGCGAGGGCGCTTCCGAGCATGCCGCTTCCCGCATACGCGATTCCGCCGAGGTCGAGCAGCGCCTGGAGCGTCCCGTCCTCGCCCGTGCCCCCGTGGAGTGCCAGGAATGCGACGTCGGCCGAGGCGACCTCCTCGTGATTCGACAGCGCCATGCCAGGAAGGGCACCGGAAGGGGCTGACACCTCGTCCGAGACGGACGCCGGCCCATCAGAAATCTCGCCCGGCGGCAGCGTCCCCACGCCCTCGTTGAGGATCTTGTCCTCGTCCCCTCGGGTCAGTGCCCCGCCCACGGGATCAACCGCAACGACCTCGTGGCCGGCCTGCCGCAGAGCATCGGCCACCTGACAGCCGGACGCGAGGGAAACGTCCCGCTCCTCCGACTCGCCCCCGAGCAGGACCACGACCCTCATCGGCGGGCCATCCGTCCGCTCAGCGACGCGCGGCGCACCCGCCCGTCTCCTTCATCCGCTCGCACCCGTCAGATCACGGATCAAGTCGTATCGGGTGAGGGTCCCGCTGATCGCTCCCTCGTCACGGACGCGGCCTCTTCGAAAAATGAACGGGCACGTGGGCCCAGACTTCGATGCGCTTGTCCCCCTGGCGGGCCGGGCTGAACCTCAGCGTTCTCGCGCCTCGCACCGCAGAGGAGTCGAAGGCGTCGTACCCACTGGACTCCATTACCACCACGCTATCCACCTCGCCCAGGTCCGTGACGCGCACCCTGAGCATCGAGCTTCCCTCGATACCCTGATCCCACAGATCCAACGGGTAGTCGATCGGGACCGAGGCGCTCAACGGTGACGGGCTCTCGATCTCCTGATCCCCGGAACAACCCAACACGCCACCCGCGAGGGACACACACAGTAGCAGGGATGGCCGTCGGCTCCGACGCGGGTTCAACTGTCCTCCCCCGAAAGGGACTTCCTATGCAGTTCGAACAACAGGTCCAGGGCCTCCTTGGGCGTCATCACTTCCGGATCGATCGCTCTGAGTTGCTTGAGCAACGGCGGATCACCGGCAGCAAAGAATGAAAGCTGATCGAGTGAGGGCTCCGACGCCGGCCGATGGGAACCGAACCGGCCCAAACCCTCTCCACCTCCGGTGTGTGTTCCCTCCAACTCGGTCAGAAGTTCCCTCGCTCGGGCAATCACATCGCCGGGGAAACCGGCCAGGCGCGCCACCTGGATTCCGTATGAGCGGTCGGCGCCCCCCTTCTCGAGCCTGCGAAGGAAAACGATCTCCTCTCCGACCTCCCGTACAGCCACGTTCATGTTCACGACGCCGGGCAGGAGGTCACCGAGTTGGGTCAACTCGTGATAGTGCGTGGCAAAGATGGTCTTCGCTCCAATTTCTTCGTGGAGGTGCTCGGTCACCGCCCAGGCGATGGAGACCCCATCGTAGGTGGACGTTCCGCGACCGATTTCGTCGAGAAGGACGAGGCTCCGCTCACTGGCTCCATGGATGATGGAGGCCGTCTCGTTCATCTCTACCATGAAAGTGGACTGGCCTCGAGCCAGGTTGTCGGAGGCGCCCACCCGGGTGAAGATCCGATCGCAGACCGGAAGCCGTGCCCGGTCGGCCGGCACGAAGGATCCGACTTGAGCCATCAAGTGGATGAGCCCCACCTGCCTGAGCACGGTGGATTTTCCAGCCATGTTCGGCCCGGTGAGCACCACGATGCGGCTGGCCTCGTCCAGCGTCAGGTCGTTGGGGATGAACGACTCGGTGGGCATCATCATTTCGACCACGGGGTGCCGGCCAGCGATGATCTCCACCTCGAACCCCGTGTGGACCTCGGGTCTCACATAACCGCGTTTCTCCGCGACGTGGGCCAACGTGCTCAACACGTCGAGCCGCGCGGCGCGGCTTCCCGCCTCCTGGACGCGGACCGTCTCGGCCGCCACTCGGGCACGGACCTCGTTGAAGAGTCCCGCCTCCAGCCTGTCCATGCGGTCCTCGGCGTCGAAGACCCTCTCCTCCCACTCCTTCAGTTCGGGCGTGAAGTAGCGCTCCGCGTTGGCCAGCGTCTGCTTGCGCACGTAGTCGTCGGGGACCTTGTCGAGGTTCGCCTTCGTGACCTCCAGGTAGTACCCAAAGACCTTGTTGAAGCCAACCTTGAGCGATGAAATACCGGTACGCTCGCGTTCCCGGCTCTGAAGTCCGGCGATGAAGTCGCGAGCGCCGTCACGGGTCGCTCGAAGCACATCCAGATCGGAGGAGTATCCCTCCCGGATGATCCCCCCTTCCTGGAGTGTGGCGGGGGCATCTGGCGAAATGGCCGTCTCCACCAGCTCCCGAACATCCTGAAGCAAGTCCGTTTCAGCGACCAGACCCCGCAGAAACGCGCTCTCCGCGTCCGCGCCCGCCTCCTGGATGGCCGGAAGCTCGGCGAGCGACCGGCCGAGGCCGAGAAGCTCCCTCGGTGACACGCGGCCGGCACCCACCTTCCCGGCCAATCGTTCCAGGTCGGTCATGCGGCCAAGCGCATCCCGAAGACGGGCGCGCAAGTCGGGGACGTCGAACAGCTCCGCGACGGCCTCCTGCCTTCGCCAGATCTCCTCCGCATCCACCAGGGGAGTCAGGATCCAGCGCCGGAGCGCTCGCCCCCCCATCGCGGTCACGGTCTCGTCGAGCACCCACACGAGCGTGCCGCCCTCCTCGCCTACCCGCAGGGGCTCGACCAATTCCAGGTTACGACGAGTCATCTCGTCGAGGAGCATCGCGCTCCCACGACGAACGATCTGCGGCCGACGCAGGTGGCCCACCCCGCCAGGCCGGATCTCCGCCACGTAAGCGAGAAGCGCTCCGGTGGCCTGAACGAGCAATCGATCCTCCCGCTGGAAACCGAACGCCTCGAGGCTCTGGATCCCATACCGGCGCTTCATCTCGTCGGCCGCGGTGGCATAGTCGAAGACCCAGTCGTCGCGGTACGTGCGTAGGCGGCCGAGGAGGGCGCCGCCCCAGGGGTCCAGGCCATTCTCGGCTTCTTCGAATACGCGCGGCAACAACAGTTCGGTCGGATCGAGCCGGCCCAGTTCTGCCTGCAAGTCAGAGACGAGCACGTCCTGGACGGAGAACTCGCCCGTGGAAAGATCGAGCGTGGCGAGACCCAGGCGCTCCTCCGCCGGCTCCGTCAAAGCGACCAGGAAATTGTTTCGCTTTGCCGTCAGGAGCGCATCCTGAAGGACGGTCCCGGGGGTCACCGTCTCCGTGACTTCGCGCCGAACGATCCCCTTGGCTTCGGCCGGGTCCTCCACCTGATCACAGATGGCGACCCTCTGCCCCAGCGCGACAAGCCGTCCCAGGTACTCCTCCAGCGCTTTGGCTGGAACGCCGGCGAGGGGCACACGGGCGGCGGCTCCGTTGTTTCGGGACGTGAGCGTCAATCCCAGGAGCCGGGATCCCTCCTCGGCATCTCCGAAGAACAGCTCGTAGAAGTCCCCGACCCGGAAGAAGACGAGGGCGTCCCTATTCTGGGACTTGACCTCTCGCCACTGGCGCATCAGTGGAGTATCGTCAGCCTGTGGCATTACGTGGGGTTACAGGGCTCGGGCGTCTCGTCAACAGGTGTGTGAATGGCCGAGACACTTCTGGGACACCCCACTAGGATACCCGTCGGCCCGAAGCCGATCAACCGACCGCAGCGAAGAGGATTTTCCGATGTCTCGCCAGGAGAGGGCGCCGTTACGGATCATCGCCCATAACGGTGCATCCGAGTGGGGCGGTGGGGAGATCGCGCTGGTCGATCTTCTGCTCGGCCTCGAGAGCCGCGGCCATCGAGTTACGCTCTTCTGCAACCGACGGCCGGTGGCGGAGGCGGCGCGGGCGCGGGGAGTCGAGACACGGCTGCTGGGGCTGGGCGGGGACCTCGCGATTCACGACGCGCTTCGTCTGGGTCTGCGACTCTGGCGTGAGCGGCCGGACGCGTTCATCATCGGGACCTTCAGGAAGCTCTGGCTCGGGGCCGCGGCCGCGAGGGTGGCCAGGGTCTCCAAAGTCGTGGTACGGATCGGACTCTCGACCGACACGCCGAGGAACTTCAAGTATCGGTTCGTCCTGAGACGCTGGGTGGACCATGTGGTGCTCATAGCCGATGCGATGCGTGAGTCGTATACCCGGGTCCTACCCGAACTCGATCGTCGCTTGACCACCATCTACAAGGGTATCCCGCCCATGGGGCCGCGCCACTCACAGGCGTCCGCGCGGCGGGCCCTCGGCCTGCCGGAGGACGTGCCCCTCCTGGGGAGCGTGAGCCGGCTCGTCTCGCAAAAACGCTTGGACCGCTTGCTCGACGCCATGGTGTTCCTACACGAAGACGCCCATCTGGCCATCGCAGGAGAGGGTCCGCTCCGCGGAGCCCTCGGGCAGCACGCCCGTACGCTCCGACTCCGCCACCGAGTGCATTTTCTCGGCTACCAGCCGAACATCGCTCCCTTGCTGGACGCGGTGGACACCCTCGTCATCACGTCCGACCGAGAGGGGATGTCGGGCGCGATGCTCCAGGCGATGTCGAGAGGCGTCCCGGTGGTCTCCACCGATGTCTCGGGCGCTCGTGAGGCCTTGGAGCCCGAAGCGAACGGCGGCCGACCGGGACTCGTCACGGGATTTCCACCGCCGCAGATCGGCTCGGCCCTCAACTCGGTTCTCTACGACCGATCACTTCTGGACGAAATGGGGCGAGCCGCGGAGCAGTGTTATCAAACGCGCTTTGGGTTCGAAAGGATGCTGGACGGTTGGGAGGCGGTGCTGTACGGTCCGAGTCCTTCGCTCAGCCCTCTCCCGACAGCCAGAAGTACCACACGATCCATATGATGGCCAAGGCCGCGCCCACGTCGACGAGGACCACGTCGATGGGCATCACCCGGCCCCTGACTCCACCAGACCCCGGGGCTTGAAGCCCCTGAGGCGATTGGCGTTGGTCACCACCGTCACCGAACTGAACGCCATGGCCGCCCCCGCGATGACAGGCGACAACAGGATGCCGAGGAACGGATAGAACACACCGGCCGCCACCGGAATCCCCAGCACGTTGTAAATGAAGGCGCCGACCAGGTTCTGCCGGATATTGGCGAAGGTGGCCTCCGAGATCTCCATCAGTTCGACCACTCCGCCCAGGGATCCGCCCATGAGCGTTACGTCGCCGGCCTCCATCGCCACATCCGTTCCGGTCCCGATGGCGATTCCGACGTCAGCCTGGGCCAGCGCCGGCGCGTCGTTGATGCCGTCGCCCACCATGGCCACGTGGCCACCCCGCTTCTGAAGCTCCGCGACGCGCCGGGCCTTCTCCTCCGGCAGCACCCGGGCCAACACGGTATCGACCCCGACCTCTCTCGCCACGGCCTGGGCGGTCGCTTCGTGGTCACCCGTCAAGATCACGATATGCTTACCCATCTCCTGGAGGCGGCGTATGGCCACCACCGAATCCGCCTTTACCGGATCGAAGATTCCGAGGGCACCCAAGGGCCTTCCTTCCGCCCCTACGAGGATCGGTGTACGCCCCTCGGCCGCCAAATCACCCGCCATGCGCTCGAGGGCCTCGGTTTCCACGCCGGCCTCCGACAGGAAAGAGGCGGTGCCCACCAGCACGGTCTTCTCACCGACCGTGCCACGCACCCCCCGGCCTGGGATCGACGTAAATTCCGTCGCACGCTCGGTGTGGACGCCGCGGGCGGAGGCTCCGTCGACCACGGCCCTCCCTAGCGGGTGCTCCGAACCCGCCTCGACAGCTGCGGCCAGCCTGAGAAGTTCCGCTTCACTCACGCCCTCCTGGGGAACGACATCGGTGAGGGTCGCGGCGCCCTGCGTCACCGTGCCGGTCTTGTCGAGCACGATCGTGTCCACATTGCGGGCCCGCTGTAACGCCTCCCCGTTCCGAATCAGGATCCCGTGCTCGGCGGCCTTCCCCACCGCGACCATGATCGAGATTGGTGTGGCCAACCCCAGTGCGCACGGGCAGGCGATCACGAGGACCGCGACCGCCACAACCATCGCATAGCTAAGCGCGGGAGCGGGGCCGAACGTGTACCAGGCGGCGAAGGAAACCACGGAAATGATCATGACGGAGGGGACGAAGTAGCTCGCCACCACGTCCACCACTCTCTGGATCGGCGGCTTGGTGCCCTGCGCATCCCGCACCATCTGGACGATGCGCGACAGGACCATCTCGCTTCCCACCCGATCAGCCACAAAGTGGATCACGCCCGAGGCGTTGATCGTGCCCCCGACGACCTCGTCGCCTGGGGCCTTCTCGACAGGGATACTCTCGCCGGTGACCATCGACTCGTCCACGGCGCTTCGCCCCTCCTGAACGTGCCCGTCGACCGGAATCTTCTCTCCCGGGCGCACCACCACCATCTCACCCACCCTTACCTCGGCGGCCGGAATCTCCACCTCGGTGCCGTCGCGGATGACCCTGGCGACCAGAGGCCGAAGGTCCATGAGGCGCCGAACGGCTTGTGAGGTCCTGCCCTTCGCGCGGGCCTCGAGCGCCTGGCCAAGCACGACGAGCGTGATGACCACCGCCGTCGCCTCGTAGAACGGGAGGGCGGTGCCCTCTGGGAAGAGCCCGGGAAAGGCCACGGCGACCGTCGAGTAGAGCCACGCCGCCCCCGTCCCGAGAGCGACCAGCGTGTCCATATTCGCATCGTGCCGTCGAAGAGCCGCCCATCCCCCCGTAAAGAAGCGGCCACCGACATACACCATGATCGGGATGGTCAAGAAGCCACTCAGCGCCCACAAGCCCCTAATCACACCGGGACTCAGACCCTGGAGGCCGGGGATGAGCTGGGTTTTCCCTATGATCAGGACGGGCACACCCAGCAGGGCTCCGATCTGGAAGCGGCGAAGAAGCCCTCGCGCTTCCGCCTCCCTTTCCTCGTCCCGACGCCGGAGCGTCTCTTCGATGGCCTCCGTCTCGGCGGTCGAGTCGACGCCGTAACCGGCCGCGACAACCGCGTCCCGAATGGCATCCGTTTCCAGGGTGCCAGGCAGGTACTGCACGCGGGCGGCTTCGGTGGCAAGGCTGACTTCTACCTGAGCGATGCCGGGAACGCCGGCCACCGCATTCTCCACACGCCGGACGCACGCTGCACAGGTCATTCCGGTGATCGGAATCTCCCGAGTGACAAGCGTGGGTACCGAATCGGGCTCTACCTCAGGGGGAGCCGGACCCGTCCCGGCAACGGACGGATGACTGGAGGACGATGGATTCTTCACGGGAACCCCCGCATGGAGATCTCTCTCGCTACCCGAGGACTCGGGGCCACCCGGCTAGAACGCCCCCGAGATCCTTCCGAACACGTAGAGGGCGATCAAGACGCCCACGACCGCCACCCAGCGAAGCACCTTCAAGGAAGCGATCGAATGGGGGTCCACGGCGCTGACCGCCGTCGACGACGAACCCGACGACCCTCGACGAATCCCGCTCAACTCAGTGAGGTTCCGAAGCAGGGCTCCAAGCTTGGCCTCGAGCTCAACAGGACTGCTCGGCTTCGTGATGAAGTGATTACCGCCGAGTCCGTAGCTCTTGGCGACGTCGTCGTCTCGGTCGGACGATGAAAGAACCGCTACGGCGACCGACCGAAGCGCGTCATCCCTCTTGATCCGCTCGAGCGCCTCGTGGCCCCCCATTCCGGGCATTTTCAGGTCCAGAAGAAGTAGATCGGGCACGAAATCCTCGAGCACGGTGAGCGCCTCGTCGCCTGTGCGAGCCCTCCGGATCTCTACCGGAACGCCGGCGGCCGCTCTGAGGGCACGTTCGATGATCAGGGTGTAGTCGTCGTCGTCGTCGACGAGAAGCACGCTCCATTCTTCCTTCGGTACCCGCTGCATCTCGTTCACCGGATCGGCTCCTCCTCCGCTACATCCACCACGATCGTCGCTTCGTGCCCGCGTCTCCTCACGCGATCCATCAACTCGACGGCTCCTGCCCGGTCGAGGAACGCCCCGACTCTCACTCGCACGAGCACGTTCCCCGCGACTCGCACGAGCCTCGCCTCGAAGCCGGAAGCCCTGACCGACACCAACAAGTCTCGCGCGCGCTCCTCGCTCTCGAACGCGCCGACCTGGACCGCATATCGGGTCGGCGCCACTTCGGCAGGTGCCCGGGTGTCCACGTCGGGTCCCCTGGGGCCGGGTCCCGGCAATTCCGGGTCGCGGGATCCGGGCGCTGGGAGTACGGCCTCACGGGATTCGGCCAGCCGAGACGCGGCATTCGCGAGCTCCGCCTCCTCTACCGCCACCAAGTTCTCAGCGAGCCATTCCTGCGCCCTACGGCGCTGCGGACTTCTCGGATAATCCGTCACCAAAGTCCTAAAGTAACCCGCGGCGCGTGGGAAGTCCTCCGCGGCGGCCGAGATCAGGCCCAGACGCAGCAGTGCCTCGTCGGAGTACGGTCCGCCAGGATACTCCAACACCAGACGCTGAAAATCGAGGCCGGCCATGCGAGGATCCACCGTGAGAATAGCCCTCAACCAAAGGCCGCGTTGACGATCGCGCCGGCCCGACTGCGCCCGTTCATTCTCCCACCAAGCCTCGAGTGTGCTCCGGGCTTCGTCCGCCCGGCCAGCCGAGGCCAATGAATCCACCACATCCAGGCTCTCTTGCGCGCCCACTGGAACCGCGACGCTCACCGCCAGGATCAGAGTGGATAAATGAATCACGCCGCCACGTCTTCGCGGCCCATCAACGTAAGAAGCCATTCTTCCAAGTGATGTTCGTCTGAAAGTGAACTCGCCTTCAATAAGCGATCGACCCGCAGCAGGCCCAGGACCGCCGACCGGATAGCATCCGTGTTCCATCCGCTGGCTTGGGCGCCGATCTGCCGAGACATCCACCTCTGATGCGGGGGAAGCACCTCCTCGACAGCCCGTGGCCCGCTCTCGACAGCCAAGCCGATTCGCAGCAAGTGGGTCGACAGCCCGACGGTCAGGCCGACACCGCTCTCGCCTTGGTTCAAGAGCACACGTAGGCCCACGATGGCCTCTGGAAAACGCCGTGCGCCCACGAGATCGAACCACCTCCACCGATCCTGCTTCGGCAAGACGGCCCCCGCCGCCCGAACATGCTCAATGGTAATCCGCTCCGCGTCCCCGGCCACCGCCCGGAGCTTTTCGAGTTCGCGCGAAAGAATACCCAGGTCCGTTCCGATCGCTTGGCCAAGCGCCCTCGCCGCATCGGGCTCCATGGTCGCTCCGAAGCGGGTGGTGGCCTCCTCCATCAACCACCCTGGAACATCGTCCTGGGAGATCATGGCGAACTCGACCGATTGAGCCGATTTGATCAAAGTCTGGTAGAATTTCGCCTTCGACCGCTCCGGAATCCGTGCGGACAGAATCAGGGCGAGATCGGGTGAGGGATTCTCGACCAAACCGAGTATGAGATCCCGGGCTCGGGCCGCCCCCGCAAAGGCCTCGGCCCCATGTACGACGACCACCCTTCGCTCGGCCATCATGGGCGGGGTGGCCACGATTCGGGCAAGATCCTCCACATTGACGTCGGAGGCCCGCACCGCGTCCAGGTTGAAGTCTCGAGTCCCCTGATCCAGATGAACATCCACCAGAGCCTTGAGGGCCTCTGCTTTACGATGCTCATCATCCCCATAAAGGAAGAAAACCCCGCCCGGGGATCCCTGCGTTAGGAGCTTCCGGAGAGGGTGTTTCATGGGGGGGCCGATGCGTCGGATGTGTTTGTTCGTTCAATCGAGACCCGTTCTGCGGAGAAGCCGTTCGCCGCCATCCCGATCACTCCGATATCGTTCACTCATCGGAGAATACTCATAGAGAAGGCTCTTCGCGTCGGACCATAGCCCTCCGGGGAACAAACCGGAAGAGGCCGGCGCATCGGAGGACACCGGCGTGGGCCCGAGCACGTCGGAACCGAGAAGCGGAGCGGGTGTCGGTGGGCCCGACACGACGATCGCCGGCAGCGCGACTTCGGGAACGCCGCCCCCGACCATCGGTGACCACGCGACGGCGGTGAGCAGTATCGCCATCCCCAGCACGGTCACCGCGGGCGTGGCGGAGCCTCTGCCCGTCTGGGTAACCGACGCGCCGTCATCCAGGTGGAACAGTCGGTGCTGAAGACGCGGGCGGAAGCTCTCGGCGAGTTCAGCCTGGGGCATCGCGTGGAGCAACGCCACACTCCGCGAAACGACTTCGTGGTATCGGGCACACTTCCCGCACGCCGCCATGTGGGCCTCGGCTTCCAGCCGTACCGGGGCTCCGTCCGGAGCGTCGTAGAACTCTGAAAACCGGCTCAAGAATTCCGGGCAAATCATGGAGTGAGAGGGACTCCTGATACGAGATCCGTGCACGGCAACACGCCGTCGGGCTTGAGTATTACGTGCACCGCTCGGCGGTGTTCCCTCTCGGGGAGTAATATCTTGAGACTCTCGAACAGAAAGAGAGGTGTTCTGGACGTCAGTCGAGCGTAGGCGCGATCACTCGGGCAAAATTGTTGCGCGCCCGGTTCAGACGGCTCTTCACCGTGCCCAGATTGCAGCCCGTAATTTCCGCGATTTCCTCATAGGTCTTACCCTCGAGCTCCCGCAGCACGAAGACGATCCTGTGATGCTCCGGCAACTGGGTCACGGCCTTTTCGACCAAGTCCTTGAGGTGTCGCTTGCGGAAGAGATCGTCGGGCCTAAACGTCGAGTCTTCCCATTCCAGGGGCCTGTGATCGGCCTCCCAGTTCTTTCGGATGGTCTGGAAGAGCACCAAAGGATTCCTCGAACGGTTCCGCAGCTCGTTCTTGGCCAGGTTTCCCGCGATCGTGTAGATCCAGGTGGAAAACTTCTTGTCCTGGTCGAAACGGTGCATGTGGCGATACACCCTGACGAACGTCTCCTGCACGAGATCCTGGGCCCGCTCACGGTCGCCCACAGTGCGATAGACGAAGTTCAGGAGCCGTCCGTCGTACCGCTTCACCAACTCCCCAAACGCGCGCTCGTCACCGCCCAGGAAAGCCCGGACCACATCACTGTCGTCGAGTTGGCCCAGCATCTTGCGATGCTCTTTTGCCGCGCCTCCCGGCAGGACCTGAATTTCGGCTGCGTCGTTGTTCACGTCTCGACTCCCGTCTACGGAACGTTCACCCGTACTGCCCTAAACACAAAGCATGTACCGTGCCACCCCGTTATATGCCAAAATAGCGGATTTCCGCCGTTTCGGCGGACCGGACCGTCCCACTTTTGGGACACTTCATCTCAGCGGTGGGACATATCCGCCGGTCCGGCCGGTTCCTCGCCTACTCGCCGCCACGCACGAACCGGTCCGCATAGAGGATGGTCGCGATGCTTTTGGCGTCCACGATGCGCCCGTCCCGGACCATTTCCAGCACCTCCGAAAACGCGACCCGCACCACTTCGATGAACTCGTCGGCGTCTCGTGAGGTTTCTCCCGGCTTCAGATTGGTCGCGACAAAGAGCCGGATCACCTCATCCGTAAATCCGGGTGTCGTATAGATACTCGTGAGCGGGGTCATGGTCGTCGCCCGCATTCCGGTTTCCTCTTCGAGCTCCCGGTGCGCGCATTCCTCCCAGCTCTCGTCGGGCCCCTGCGGCAGTCCGGCTGGGATCTCGTAGATGTATCCGTCGGAGGCGTACCGGTACTGCCGGATCAACAGCACCTCCGGGTCCGGATCGAGCACGCCGCCCAGGAAGGGCAACACGGCCGAGGCGCCGGCATGCCGGATCATCTCGAGCTGGCGCTCACTTCCGTCCGGGAACCGAACCGTGTCCACACTCAGCCGAACGACCCGACCCTGGTAGACGGTCTCGCTGTCGATCCGTCCCGGCGGGGGGGGCGTGCTCAGGGAGCGGCCTCGACCGTCACGGGTCCCCATCCGAGTTCCTCCAGCGGTGCCTGGACCTCCCCGGCGTCACCACCGACAACGACCGTCATCTCGTCTGGGCGGATGCAGTTGCAGGCAGCCTCACGAGCCTCTTCCAGCGTCACGCTGCGAATGCGGTCTCGATAGTCGCCATAGTAGTCGTCCGGCAGGTCGTAAACGAAGAGCTCCGCAATCCGCGAGGCGATCTGCCCGGTCGTCTCCAACTGGAGAGGGAAGACGCCCGCAAGGTAGTCCCGAGCCGCACAGACTTCCTCTTCCGTCGGGCCCTCCGCCACCAGGTTCGTGATCTCCTTGATGGTCTCGCGCACCGCATCCGCGGTCACTTCGGTGCCCACCGCTGCGGAGACACACCACGGTCCTGCTCCCCTCCGGACGAGGAAGCGGGAACGAACGCCATACGTGAAGCCATGCTCCTCACGGAGGTTGAGGTTGAGCCGGCTCGTAAAGGCTCCGCCGAGAACGGTGTTGAGTACCCTGAGCGGGAAATAATGGGGTGTGGATCGGGCCTGTCCCACGTGACCGATACGGATTTCCGATTGAACGGCATCCGCGCGGTCGACCACGACGATGCCCCGTTCGCGAGTCCGGGGTTCGGCTTCGGCCTGCGATAGGAGTTCCGCCTCACCGGTCCAAGTACCGAAATGCGTTTCTACGAGCGAGCGCACCTGCCCGGCATCGACATCGCCAACCACGACGACGCCGGACCCCTTGGGTCGATACCTGGCCTCCACGAACCCGGCGGCGGCGAGCGAATTGAACGGGTCCACGGACTCCACGGTGCCTCCGAGCGGCCGCCCATACGGAACACCATCCGCGTAAGTCAGACGGCGTGACGCGGTGGTGGCGATGCCGACCGGATCCATCTCCCGCTGGCGAATCGCCGCCAGGCGTTGATCCCGAATCCGTGCTACCTCGTCGTCGGGGAAGGCGGGCTCCATGAGCACTTCCGCGAGAAGGCTCATCGCATCATCCAGCCGGTCGGCCATGCACGACAGCGAAACGGTCGTAGAATCCCATCCGGTCCCAATGGAGAGTCCGGCCCCGATGGTTTCCAGCGCCTCCGCCAGCCCCACTCCGCTCCGTTTCGCCGTACCGCCCTCCAGGCAGTCTCCCGTCAGAACCGCGAGGCCGGCCCGGCTCTCCTGGAGCGTTCCCTCTCCGGCGTCCAGTACCACCATAGCCGTTACGACGGGTAGTCGTCCGACTTGTACGGAACGTACCCGAAGACCGTTATCCAACACCTGGGCGTGGACGTGCGGAAAATCGAAGCTGCGAACGGGCCCGGCGGGCGGCACCACGGATCGGGACGATCCGCTCACGCTTCGCTCGGACTCGGTTTTGCGGCGGTCTCGGGCACATACGTGAGGACCGCCCGATTGTCCGCACCCAGAAAACGCTCGGTGAAAGTCGACACATCCCCGGGCGTCACCGCGCGAAGGCGCTCGATCTCGCCATTCAGCCGCTCGGGATCATCGAAGAGTTGATCGAACATCGACACCAGGTCGGCCCGTTCCCCCACCTGCTCGATCTGCCGCACCAGGGCCGTCTCGGTGAGCGCGACAGCGCGCTGGATCTCACGCTCGGTCACCGACGCGAGTCCTTCCAGCTCCGCCACCAGCGCGGCCTCGAGCTCCTCTGGATCCCCGTCTGAAAAGCCGGTCGCCCACACGAGCAACATCCCGGCGCCGGAGGTGAGGGGAAGCACGAAACTCGTGACGTCCTTGGCCAAACGCCGCTCACGAACCAGCGAACGGTAGAGCCGAGACGCCCGCCCGCTTCCCAGCACCGATCCCGCGACATCCGCCGCGTAGAAATCCCCGTCGGTATATGCAGGAACGCGGCAGGCCATGAGGACGCGCGGGAGAGGAACCTCGGCCTCGACGCGCTCGTGCACCGTCCCGCCGATGACGGGGTCGAGATTCGGAGTCCCCGGAATGGCAGGGATCTCACCGCCCGGTGCGATTCCTCCGAAGTGACGTTCGACGAGGTCGAGGGCTTCATCTCGACCGAAGTCTCCACACACCGTCAGAACCGCATTGTTGGGGACGTAGTACGTCTGAAAAAACTCTGCCACATCGTCCAGGGTGGCGGCCTCGATGTCCGCCATCGAACCGATCACGGTGTGGTGATAGGGATGGGACTCGGGATATACCATGGCCTGAATCCACTCGTCCCAGTCGCCGTATGGCTGGTTGTCGTAGCGCTGCCGTTTCTCGTTCATCACGACATCGCGTTGATTATCGAGTTTCTCTTGGGTCATCGCAGGGAGCATCCACCCCATACGGTCGGACTCGAGCCAAAGGGCGAGCTCCAAATGGTGCGAAGGGACCGTCTCGAAGTACGTGGTCCGATCGAACCAGGTGGTCGCGTTGAGCGAGCCGCCGGCCCTCTCGATCAACTCGAAGTGCCGGTTCTTGGGCACGTGCTCGGAGCCCTGGAACATCATGTGCTCGAAGAGGTGGGCGAATCCCGTCTTGCCCTGGCGCTCGTTTCGGGATCCCACGCCATACCAGAGATTGACGGCGACGACCGGGGTGGAGGCATCGTGTGAGAGGTTTACGCGGAGGCCGTTGTCCAGCTTGAAACGTTCTATGGGGATGGACAGCATCGCGCTCACATTGGGGGGGGGCAGAGGCTGGGGCTACGGCCTGATTGCGCGTGGAAGTTAACGGACTCGGTGGGCGGCGCTACTCAGGACAGGTTATTTGCGGGCAACGATGAGACCGCGCTTCAGGAGCCCCATGAGGATTCCCCGGCGCGTGCCCTCGTTTTCGCCCTGTTCCTCCTCGAACACCTCGTCGCCCTTCAGTTCGCGGAGCTCGGCCTCATGAGTAAGCCAGGCCGAGATGACCCGTTCACACCCGGACGAATGACCAAACACCTCCTGCTCGATCCTCAGAGTAACGTCGGACTGCGTTTCCGCGTACCTCTCCTGAAAGACGGAGAAGTTGTCTTGCGGAGCCGGTCCGGTGCTCACGGGCGTGTCATGAGACGTTCCCGAAACGCACCCGAAACGATGTTCTCAGCGAGGAACGTTTTCGACGGTTCGGCGCCCTCTTCCACCCGATCGAGAACGGCCTCCACCAAGGGCAGGTCGCCGGGGATTGCTCTCATACGGGCCCGTTCGACCATCTCGTGCGCCCGACCGAACTCGTCACAGGCCGCGGCGGCCAGCGCTGCCACCAGCGCGACTTCGACGTCCTCCGGCCTCAGATCAGCCGCGAGGAGCAGATCCGCGAGGGCGTCGGAGGTGCGACCCAGAATCACCAGCGTCAGGCCCGCCAGGGCGCGGGCCCAGCCATCCTCCGGATCCGCATCACAAGCCTGGTAGAACGCGTCGACAGCCTCGTCCAAGCGACCGGCCAAGGCGAGCGCCACTCCCCACTCCGTCAAAGTCTCCGGGTCGTCCGGAGCCAACGCCACGGCTGCCTCGAGCTCCACGAGCGCTCCTTCACTCATTCCCTCCCGCGCCAGATACGCGCCGTACATCGTTCGGGCGTAGGCCAAATTCGGATTCATCAGGCTCGCCGTCCTGAGGATCGATTCCGCCTCAGGATCGTCGAAATGGGCTAGCCCGTTGCCGGCGACGGCCAGGATTCGGGGATCGGTCGGCTCGGCCGCGAGACACGCCTTGAACCGCTCGTAGGCGACCCCGTCCATCCCCAATTCGCGCTCCGCCACGCCAAGCCAACAGAGGACCGTCGGATCGTCTGGCCGACCCTCCAGAGCGACCCTCAAATGCTCGGCCATGTTCATCCAGTCCCCCTCATCGCCGAACTGGAGGGCGCGTGCCAGCTCGTCTTCCGTCACGCCCCGTACTTGTCGAGGCGAGCTGCGTGCGCGAGGGCCAAGGACATCAGATCCTTGCCCGGCACCACCCCGAGATCTCCCCCACGACAGGACGACTCCCCAAACGCGCCGGCAGAGGGCCTGGCCCAATTGGAGGCGATCAACGTCGGCACGTGGTGCCACGTGTGCTCGCCGTACGTCGCCGGGCTGGAGTGGTCCCCAGTAACGATGAGCGCGTCTGCCTCGAGCTCCGTGATCCGGGGGAGCAATGCATCCACCTCTTCGATCGCGGCGACCTTGCCCTCGAAATCACCGTCGTGAGCGCGAGAGTCCATGTCCTTGAAATGGATGAAGTAGAAGTCGTAGTCGCCAAAGTGGCGTTCAACCATCTCGACGGTGCTTTCGTTCGAGTCGGGCACACCGTCGACGGTCATGCCGACCAAGCTCGCCACACCCCGATACATCGGGTATTTCGCGACGGCGACGGCCCGGAGCCCGTACCGCGTCTCGAAGCTGGGGTAAGGCGTGAATCCGGCGAACCCGCGTGCGAGGAAGGCATTGGCCCGGGGTTCGTCCGCGAGGACCTCGCGCACCTGGTCGAGGACGTCCTGCACGATCCTCGCCGTCCTCTCCGACGCCGGGTCCGCCCCGGTTGCCGCCGCCGAAATGGCGCGGAGGCCCGTTCGCTGTGGATCCGTGTCGACGATACCGGCGCCCAGATCCTCACCCCGGAGCACCAGGACAGCACGGTGCTCCTTTTCATGAACGAGCGTCAACTCGATCCCCGCCGGAGTGCGAACCCCGTCACGCGCCAGCTCGATCACGCGCCGGCCATCCTCGTCCGACGGACGTCCGGCCCGGCGGTCCGTCACGACTCCGTCGAGATCGATGGTGGCGATGTTGAGGCGGGCGGCGACGTCCCCGGGCTGCAACTCGAACCCGACCCCCAGCGCACTCAACACGCCTCTGCCGATCATGGACTCGATCGGATCGTACCCGAAGAGCGCGAGGTGCCCCGGCCCGCTGCCCGGCGTGATTCCGTGCCCGACCGGAGCCAGCATACCCAGAGAACTCCGTTCGGCGAGGGCATCGAGATTGGGGGTCGCGGCGGATTCCAGCTCGGTTCTGCCCGTGTCCGGGTGCGGCAAGCCGCCCAGACCATCCATGACGAGCATGATGATCGTTCCGCCACGAGCGCCGTGGACAGCGAGATCGTCGGGGAGCGAGACGTGCGACATGACTTCGTCCTGAGAAGTTCGTGAGGAACCATCCTTGCGAAAAACATAGCGGGACCTTGGAGTCGATACGATCCTTCAGGGGTACGGCCTTTTTCGAGCTTCGACCCACTCCTGACTCAGCCGGCACGCACGGGGAGGATCCGTAGGTGAAGTACCATCCCTTCGTAATGGAACGGTGGCAATCCACGTACGAGCACCGGGTCCGCTTCAATCTCTCCGAGAGTGGGGTAAACCCGCTTTCGGTAACGGAATTGCTGACGTTGGCGGATGCGGACGCGGGTGCACTCGACGTCCGTCTCGGATATGGCCAATCCAACGGTAGCGACGAACTCCGAGGCCTGATCGCACATCTCTATCCGGGAGCGACCGATGCGTCCGTGCTGGTGACCGCCGGCGGAGCCGAGGCCAACTTCACCGCGTCTTGGGAACTCGCGCAACCCGACGCCCTGGTCGCGGTAATGCTCCCCAACTACATGCAGGTTCCAGGGCTGCTCGAGAGCTTCGGGGCACGTATCCATCCGTTCCACCTGGTGGAAGAAGACGGCTGGCAGCCCGACCTGAACGAGTTGGAGGCGGGCCTGAAGGGGGGCGCGCGCTTCATCCTGGTCACCAACCCGAACAACCCCACGGGAGCCGTCCTCGACGCCGCGTCCATGTCCGGCATCGTCGAACTGGCCGACCGACACGGAGCGTGGATTCTGGCCGACGAGGTCTACCAAGGCGCCGAGCTCGACGGCCCTGAGACTCCGTCGTTCTGGGGACTCCACGATCGTGTCCTGATCACGAACTCGCTGTCCAAGGCATACGGATTGCCCGGGGTTCGGATCGGCTGGGTGGTTGGTCCGCCCGAGATGACGGAGGCCCTGTGGAGCCGCAAGGATTACACGACCATCACCCCGGCGAGCCTCTCGGACGCGCTGGCCCGCGTGGCGCTGGAACCCTCCACGAGGTCCAAGATCCTGGCAAGAACAAGAGGGATTCTGACCGAAAATCTTTCCCTGCTGTCCAGCTGGCTGGATGGTCAGGAGGGTCGGTTCAGCTATCGGCCTCCCGACGCAGGAGCGATCTGCTACACGCGCTATCGCGCAGCGGTCAACTCCACCGAGTTCGCGGAGACCCTTCGCACCGAAATGGACCTGCTCGTAGTTCCGGGCGATCACTTCGGGATGGACCATTATCTGCGTCTGGGCTTCGGCCCGCCGGCGGCTGAACTCGAGGAGGCCCTGGAACGCATGACCACGGCATTCGACGCGGTCGAACACCGATCGAGGACCATGCCGTGAGCCAGATCGATCCGGTCCACGACCTGGTGCTCCTGGTCCGTTCGGGGCACCAGTTGCTTCACCTCGATACGGAGGAGGAGGAGCGGGTCTCCGGGCTTCTCCTGCATGTTGCGGACCGATTGAACCAGCCCCTATTCGCTTGGACACGGGTCCGGGGACTGGGCAGAGTGGACCTTTCCGGCGTGGTGTATGACACGGAGGAACCCGCGAAGGCCTTTCGCCATATCGCCGCGTCCGACCAACCCGGGCTCTATCATTTCCGGGATCTCGGCCCGCATCTGAACCAAGACGCCGTCCTGGCGGCCCAACTGAAGGAAGCCGCGCAGACGCTTCGAAGCGTCGGCGGAGCGATTCTCGTCACGGGGCCAAGTGTTCCCTTCCCCGAGGCGGTGGACCGGATGGTGACGCCCGTCGCAATGCCGGGCCCGACACCCGAGGAGTACGTAGACCTACTCACCCAGATCGTCCGAGACGTGACCAAGCGCCAGCATGTAGACATGACCATCAGCAATGAGGAGATCAAACTCCTGGTTCGGCATCTGGCCGGACTCACGCTGATGGAGTCGGAGAAGATCCTGACCAAGGCCATCATCGAGGACGGAAAGCTCAGCGTGGACGACATTCGCCACGTCATCGAGGCGAAGGTCGCCGTCGTCGAGAAGGACGGTCTCCTGGAGTACTACCCGGTGGAAGCCGCGCTTTCGAACATCGCCGACCTCCGTAGCCTGAAGGCGTGGCTGGCGAAGCGGAAGGCCGTGGTCACCGAGCCTGGGCGAGCCGAGGAGTTCGGCCTGGATTTTCCCCGCGGTATGCTGCTCCTGGGCGTGCCAGGATGCGGAAAGAGCCTGTCGGCCAAGGCGGTCGCGGCCGAGTGGCGCATGCCCCTTCTCAAGCTCGACCCCTCGAATCTCTACAACAAATACATCGGAGAAAGCGAACGAAACTTCAAGCGAGCCATGCGTACCGCTGAACAGATCGCTCCCGTGGTTCTCTGGATCGATGAGTTGGAGAAAGCGTTTGCATCGGGGGGGAGCGAGGACGGCGGCGTCTCGCAGCGAATCCTGGGAAGCTTTCTCACGTGGATGCAGGACCGCGACGGGGACGTGTTCGTCGTGGCCACTGCCAACGACATCAGCCGCCTACCCGCCGAGTTTCTGCGTAAGGGTCGTTTCGACGAGATCTTCTTCGTCGATCTCCCGGATGCACCCACACGGGCGGAGATTTTTCGAATCCATCTCGAAAACCGAGGCCAGGACAGTGGGTCGTTCGACCTCGAGCAACTGAGCACGGCAACGCCCGGGTTCAGCGGCTCAGAGATCGAAGAGGTCGTGGTGTCCAGTCTCTACTCGGCATTTTCCGATACTGGCGCGATCACGACCGAATCCTTGTTGAAGGAAGCCGCTGGAACCGTGCCCCTCTCGGTGACCCGGTCGGAGTACGTCGACGAGCTACGCTCGTGGGCCAGGGAAAGAGCCAGACCGGCCAACTAACATCGAGAAACCCTAGGATCAGGACACCGGTTCGATGCACTCGGCCACGTCGTTCGCTGGCGAGTTTACGAGCGTCGACACAGAATACGCTTCCAAAACTCCTTCGTAAGGTCTGAGCAGGCTCAGCGCATCCGCGATGGGCGTCTCGGGATCGAGCCAGGCCGTCCAGGCGGCCGCGGGCACAATGGCCGGCATTCGATGGTGGAGGTGCTGGATCCCCTCGTTGGCATCGACCGTGATGATGGCCATCGAGTAGACCGGCTCCGCTCCCGCGGGCCGCCAACGCTCCCATATCCCAGCCAACGCCATGGGCTCGCGGTCCGGGGAGTGAATCCAGTACGGCACCTTGCGGTCGCCCTCCTTCGTCCATTCGTAGAATCCATCGGCGGGGACCAAGCAGCGCCGTGCGACGGCGGCCTCCTTGAAGGAGGGCTTGTCCAGTAGACTCTCCGCTCTCGCGTTGATCATTCGTGAACCAGTAGCGGGAGAATCGGCCCAGGGGGGCACGAGGCCCCAGCGTAGCAATCCCAGCCTCGTGCCCCGCCGGTCGGAGGCTACGACCGGCACATCCTGCGAGGGAGCGATGTTGTACCGGGGGTGGTAGTCGAACGTCACGGGGGGAACGTCGAAGACCTCGACGAGATGGTCCTCCGGTGTGGTCAGACTATACCGACCGCACATACTCGATTTTGGCTATTCGCGTCACGATTCGGACCTACTCCGCGCTCGACTCATCCCTCAGTTGCCTCTCCAGCAGTTCGTACGCGATGGGCATGAAATCCGCTTCGGTCACGAGGCCCACGAGCTTTTCACCCTTCAAGACAGGCAGACAGGACACGCCCTTCGTCCGCATCAGGTCGATGGCCTCGAGCGTGGACGTCTCGGGCGTGACGCTCACCGGATCCTTCTCCATGATCATCTTGACCGGTGTGGTCGCCTTGTCCCCCTCGTGCCCCATATCGGAGACCATACGCAGGATGGATCGGTACGATACCAGACCCACCAACCGATGCTGATCATCCTCCACGGGGACGTGCCTGATCTCGTTCCGCTCCATCAAGAACGCCACCATCTCGAGCAGCTCATCCTCCTGGACGGTGAAGAGCTGCGTGGTCATGTAGTGCTCCACCTTCACATAGTTCCGGGTCCAACCCCCCGCCTCTTCCAGCCCGGCCAGCGCCCATTCGTGGCAGGGCTTGCGCTCTGTCTGCCGGCGGACCATCCCGGCCGTAAGCGCCGTCATTCGTTCCGAGCGGGTCCCTCCTTCCCCCATCTCCGAGAGCGAGCGCAGCATCCAATCGGAGCCGGTGACGCGACTCTCGACCCGATCGTGAATGACGCCAAGATACTTGTCGATTTCGGCGCGATCGATGTGTGCCGCCAGACCCGCCCGCGACAGCGGAATCAGCGTGTCGAGGATGAGCTCTGGCGCGCTCACGCGCTGCCCATCGACCCAGTGGAATCCGGCGTTGAGTCCTTGGCGAGCAGCGGTAAGGAAGTTGTACTTCACGTCGTCGAAACTCAGCCTCTCCGTGATGTCTCCGTATTCGCCTTGCGAGCCGAGGACCAGGCCGATCCAGAAAGCCGCGTTCGCGACCTCGTCCAGCACCGTCGGCCCGGCCGGCAGCGCCCGGCATTCGATGCGCAGATGTGGCTTCCCCTCTGAAATCCCATAACAGGGCCGGTTCCACCGATAGACCGTCCCGTTGTGGAGTTGGAGCGCCTCCAGGCGAGGGATGTCCCCGGCCGCCAGCTGCTCGAAGGGATCCTCGACCTCCTCCTGAGCCAACAACACCCTGAACTGTGCAATGTCCTCCTCGAAAAGCTCCGTCACCGACTCCTTCACCCACCGGTCGCCGAATCGAACCCTGGAGCTGAACTCACGTAGATGAACCGACGTGCTTCGCGTATCGAGGGCTTGGCGAAAGAGCGCGATCCGAGTCTCGGCCCACAGACGCTTGCCGAACAAGATTGGAGAGTTCACTGCGGCTGCCAGGACCGGGCCGGTCATCGCCTGGGCCACGTTGTACATGGGAGCGAAGTCCGCCGCATCGACCTGAAGGTGCACCTGACAGCTACAGTTGCACGCCTCCAGCATCACAGAATCGTGTTCGATCTGGAGTTCGTCACGCCCCTCGATTTGGAGCTTGTAGGCCCCCCCTCGCATCCTTGTCAGCCTCTCGTTCAGGGCATAGTACCGCGGTATCGGCGTGATGTTGTCGAGCGTGAGGTCGGACTTGCCGAGCGTGGGGAGGATGCCCGTGAGCACCACGTCGGCGCCAACGCCGCTCGCGGCCTGGCGTACCATTTCCAGGAGTTCCTCGATGTTCACCTGGAGAGCGCCAAAGCATCCCCCACCGAGCGTCATGGGCGGGAGATTCATCTCGAGGTTGAAGCGGGCCAGCTCCGTGGTGAACGCTTCTCCGTCGAGCAGATCGAGGACCTCCACGGCGACCGGCGCCGGGCGCCAAGCCTCGTCGACCAGGAACATTTCCTGCTCGCAGCCGAAACGCCGGACACCGGACTCGATCAGGCCCTGCTCGAGCATCCGCTCAAGGGCCTGAAGGTCTTTCAGGAGTGCCTTGGTAAAAACTCGGACCGAGCCCTCCCCCTCGGAAGCGAGTGCCTGACCCTTGGGAGTTGGTCGCGGCGTCATTCGATAAACGTCGCGATTTCCTCCAACGACTTCCGCTGGAGCTCCGGGACTGTCGCGTCGGGCGCGGGATAACCCACCACCAGGATCAGAAAGGGTCGCTCGTTGTCGGGCCGTCCGAGGATCTCATTCAGAAACCCCATCGGTGAGGGCGTGTGAGTCAACGAGACAAGACCCGCCCGGTGGATGGCGGTGATCAGGATGCCCGTGGCGATACCCACGGACTCGGTCACGTAATAGTTCTTATTCTTTTCACCGCTCTCTTCGACCGCATAGCTCTCTGCGAAAACGACGATCAGGTATGGCGCGCTTTCCAGAAACGGCTTCCGCTCATCGGTTCTGAGGGGCGCCAGGGCCTCGAGCCAATCATCGGGGGCACGCCCCCCATAGAACGCCTTTTCCTCCTCCTCGGCGGCCACGCGGATTGCGCGCTTGATCTCTGGAGCGGACACGATGACGAAGCGCCATGGTTGCCGGTGGGCCCCATTCGGGGCGGTTCCGGCGGCGAGCACGCACATCTCGATGATGTCTCGAGGAACCGGCCGGTCGGAGAAATCACGCACCGTACGCCTGCGCTGCACCTCGTCGAGAAACGCGCTCGCACGCTCCCGCATCTCCTCGGCGGGAAACTCGACGTAACCGGACAACGGGACGAATCCCGGCGATGGTTCCATCGTCTGGGTCACCTGGCAATGCGTTGGTGAACCAAGACGAAGCCTCCCTCACCGTCCCAGGTGCGAAGCACTTGGCCGGGCGTGACCCCGACCTGGCGCGCAAGAATTCGAATGTTGACGAGCGCGATCACGGCCTCGTCTGAAAGCTCGATGAAGGCCCAGGAAGCCCGTGGTGTCTCCGAAAAGGTACGGTATGTCTCCTCGAGCGGCCCCAGCATGGTGCCCTCGGGGAAAGGGATCCTAACCGTGCTCGCACCAACGGAATAGGTTCGTAGAATGCTCGCCCAGGACTCGCCCGAACTCCGGAGGGAAGCCACGGCGTCGGGCGACACCCCAGCGTTCACCGCCACGAAGAGGACCACTACGATCTCATCCGGGCGGAGCGGCCACTCCGCGAGAATTCCAACTTCATCGGGGGAAACGGGGAAGGCCTGGCCGATGGTGGCATGATAGGCATCGATGGCCGTTCGATCCGGAACGCGCCGCTGAGCCGCCAATGAAAGCGGCAGTACGCTCATGAGCCCCAACACTCCAATCATGGCTCCGTGTATTCGACCCACCGCTGTCTCCTCCACCTACGCCGGCCGCTGCTTCATGCCGACCCATACGGTACGACTGTGCGCTCTAATCTTCCACGGAGACCGGGGTTACGCCATGTCTGCACCTGACAACCCAGTCCTGGCCCCAGATCGAGGGGATTTCCCCCTTTTGGCACGACTCTTGAAGTTGAAACACACTGGACCGGCCTTACATCGCCGGCACCCTCGATTTGAACGAGGAGGTGGTCATGAGCGGACACGACAGCAACACTTGGGGCCGGGGCTCATCGGCGGGCACGCCCGCCGTCCAAGTCGTACCTCAAGTCGCCGTGCACGTCCCGGAAGACACCAAGTCGGATGTTTTGATCGACTTTACGGATTCTCATGTCGTTGACTTTGAAGGACTTACACTACTTTTAACCGCACAACGCCTTGCTCACTCCGAAGATCGACAGGTGTGGCTCATGGGGCTGCCGGATAACGCGTGGTCCGTGCTCGAGGCGATGGGCCTAGATGACCTCTTTGTTCGTGTGAGTTCCCCCGGGGGACGGCCGAGCTAGCGACAAGCTTGGGCCCTCTTCCTTGCCCCTCGCCCTCCAGGGCGGGGGGCATTTTTTTCCATTTGAGGGACCTAAATGCCTCAAATACGCCCCTGAGAGTACCCCTTCGCACGGCTACCTGTCAGTCGCGACCTGGCGCAGACTTTCGGGATCCCATATGGGGCGCTCGAGGCGGTTTGCGAGCTCGTATCCCAGGTAGAAGATCAACCGGCTGACCCTGACCGCCTTCTCGGCGTCGATACGATCCACCTCATCGTCGCGCCCGTGATAGTCCTCGTGGGTACCGTTGAAGAAGAAGAGGACCGGGACTCCCTTCTTGGCGAAGTTGTAATGGTCGGAGCGGAAGTAGAAACCCTCCTCGGGCCAGATGTCGTCGATGGCGGTCATCCCGAGTTCCGGATGTGCCGCGTTCACCAGCCTGAGGGTCTCGCCGAGATCGGATTGCTCCATTCCGATCGCGGCGATCGTGTCCGTCCAGTTACGCCCCACCATGTCCGCGTTGAGGTCGGCCACCATGCGTTCGACGGGAACCGGAGGGTTGTCCGCGAAGTACGCGCTGCCCAAAAGCCCTTTCTCTTCGCCGCTCACCAACAGAAAGATCACCGACCGCCTCGGCTTCGTGTCGAGTGACGCGAACGCCTCCGCGATCTCCAGTATGGCCGTCGTACCAGATCCGTCGTCGTCGGCTCCGTTGTTGATGCTATCGCCCTCGGCGTTGGGTGGACCGATGCCTATGTGATCCATGTGGGCACTGAAGACGACGTATTCCTCCTTGAGGTCCAAGTCGCTGCCCTCCAGGATACCGGCCACATTCGGAGCGGAGCGCTCCCCGTCGATCGGGTACCGCTGCACGAAGGAACCGTCATCTCCCCCCGGGGCCAGGCCGATTCGTCCGAATTCACCAGCGATCCACGCCGCCGTCATCTCGAGGCCCGGGCTCGGCGTATCCCGACCACCCATGCTGTCGTGGGCGATCACGCCGAGCTTTCGCAAATAATCCTCGGAATGGATGGACGCGACCGCGGCCGCGACACCGTCGCCGAGGGGCTCGGCTCGGTCGCCAGTCTGCTCCCGGGAACAACCGGAAACGACGACCATCACCACGCAGCTGAGCGTCGGCACCAAGAGCTGTGACTTCATCAGACCGTGAACCATGATTTCATCAGAACGTTCTACACGCTCGCTAGAGGGGGTCGTCCACGCCGTCCAGCGGTCCGGAGCAGCGTCTTCGGGGCCATAACTTACCTACCGAAAGGGAGGACGCCCAGTCGCCCGGCTCAGCGCAGTCCCAAAGCGCGGTCCAGCAGCTCCGCCAATTCGGGTTCGGTGAGTGGTCCTGACAGTACCGCCACGCCTCCAGGCACCTCGCGCACGGCCATGGCCCAACCCGCCGGCTGCGTACGGCCAAGGGAGAGGTTCCGCTCCTGAAGTGCCCCTCCCGTCACCGCATCGCTCCCCGTGGTCGGTAGGAACTGAAGCTCGACGACCCGTCCGTCCCCCAACTCCTGAGTCACGACGAGAGAGCCACCCGTGCCTCCCGCGAAGCCATCCGCTCCCGGAGACACCCGCACGTCGCGCACCGGGAGTCCCGGCACCAGAAACGTCGTCGTCGACGGCAAGCCGCTCACGGAGGGGCTGGGTCCGGCGTCGTTGAACACCGCGGCTCCGTCCCGGCGGTCAGGGGCCGGAGCCGCGCCACGGAGTTCGTCGGACAGGGACAGCGCCTGTACCCCGGGTTCGGCTGCTGGCGCCGCCACGCTCACATCCGCTGGGGCGACGCTACGAGCCACCACGTCCTCTGCTCGCTGTCGCGGAGCCACCGCCTCTATCTGATCGAGGGCCGCGTCGGCATCGATCCTCCCAGAGTTCCGATCGGCACCCGCTCCGCCCCCCCCGACCGCCACAGCGCCCGGGGATTCGGGCGGCTCTATCGCTTCAGCCAACTCGCTGGCCACCGCGGCTTGCGACTCGCGCGTCTCCGCCTCGGCCGGCTGGTCGATGTTGTCACGCTCCGGACGCTGCTGGTCCGCGGCCGATCGTAGCCCTGTCTCCGTGGCGAGGGGCTCCGTGAGGATTCCGCGTGTGACATCGCCCTCCGGCCCGGAGAGATCCCGGGCCATCCAGCCGGCCCCGAGCGATACGACAACCGTCGCCGCCCAACGAAGCATGTACAGGCGGCTGCCCGCCGAGCTTCGAGCTCCGCTCGTCGGGCTGGAGCGCGTGGGATCTTCAGCCCGCTCCGGCCCACGCGACGCCGAAGCCCGGGCCATCAACTCCTCGAGGGGATCGAGCTCCACGGATCCCTGTGCCGAAGCGCCGATGATCGCGGACGCCTCTTGCCTCAAGCGCCCTTCGACCTCGAGCAACTGGGCACACTCCCGGCATGCGTCCAGGTGTTCCCGCACGTGTCTAGCGGCGTCCTCGGGATAGTCGCCCAAGGCGCCGTCCAGGTAGGCGTGAATGTCTCCCTTACTGATGTGCGACATCATCTTGCTCCTGCTCTCGATGTGCCTTCACGAGGCGCTCCCGGGCACGGGCGAGCGTTGTGCCGACCGATCCAGTCGAGATCTCGAGCGCCCCCGCGATCTCTCCATAATCGAGCCCCGCATCCCAAAGGAGGAGGGCCTCGCGATCTCGTTCGCCCAACGCCTCGAGCGCGTGGCGGACCATGGCCTCGCGTTCGGCCCGCTCGAGCTCGGCAGCTGGATCGACGGTTGCGGTGTTCACCTCTGCTTCCGTCTTCAGCAGCGTCAAGTGGCGCTTACGGCGAATCGCCGTACGCGCCTCATCTCTGGCGAGGTTGGCAGCGACCGTAAACAGCCAAGACCGGGGATTGTCCGGATTCTCCCGAAGGGCCCGGACGAACGTATCCTGTGCCAGGTCTCTCGCGCGCTCTATGTCCCACACCTTCCGGTGAAGGAAGCGCACCAGGTCCGGCAGCGCGGTCCTGTAAAGTTCTCCCCAGTCTACATCCACGGCGTCCTCGATCGATCAATTCGGCCTTTTCAAATCTAATGACGAACGAGCGCCGAAATGTTGCACAACTAGCGAGGCGGACGAAGCCGTGAAACCGCTCTTGGGGGAGCGGATTCAGACGTGGAGCGCTTTTGAGCGGATTAAGCCGTGAAGCTGCTTTCCACCAAATTCTCGGATCGCGACGCGCGCTCGGCGTCCGTCTCGTCCACCACCTGCCCGTCGAATAGCTGGACAGCCCGGTCCGCCACGGCCGAGTAGCGCGGATCGTGCGTCACCATGCAGATCGTGGCCCCCTCGTCGTGTAGCTCCTTCATCAACTCCATGACGGCGTTGCCGTTCTTCGAGTCGAGGTTACCCGTCGGCTCGTCGGCCAGGAGAATGAGGGGCTTGCCCACGATGGCGCGGGCTACTGCAACGCGCTGCTGTTGACCACCCGACAGCTGGCTCGGGTAGTGCCTCATCCGGTGCGCCATCCCGACGCGCTCGAGCGACGCCTGCACGCGCTCCTTGCGCTCACTCCCAGCCATGCCTCGGTACGTGAGAGGAAGCTCCACGTTCTCATAGACGGTCAAGTCGCCGATGAGGTTGAACGCCTGAAAAATGAAGCCGATGGCCTGATTCCTGATCTTCGCTCGCTGCGAGGCGGTCAGATTCGCCACCGGGTCTCCATCGAGCAGATATTCTCCGCCCGTCGGAGAGTCCAGGAGCCCGAGGATCGAGAGCATCGTCGTCTTGCCGCAACCCGACGGGCCGGCGATCGACACGAACTCGCCCGAGGCGACGCTCAGCTGGATGTCGGACAGCGCGTGGGTCTCCACCTCCTCGGTGTAGAACACTTTGCTCAGCCCATTCAGTTCGATGAGCGGCGAATCCTGTCTCGAGTCGCTGGTCTCCATCCCGTTCCTCCCCATTTCTCTTGGTCGCGCGAAAATCGGACGTCGGGCCCCCGTTCGCCCTTCTTCGTCGGGGCAGCCCCATCTGCTTCTCAGGTATAGACGAGATTTCACCGTCAGAAGTTGCACGCACCGTGCACCACGGGTTTGCGGACGCGCGAAGAGACACGTGCGGGGCCGGTGGAGAACCGCACAAATGCGTGCTAGTTTCCGCCGCTCCGCCGGCGCAATACGATCCTGCCGCCGAAGGTCTCGACCTCGATGTCCGCTCCTCCATTCCCGATCGTGAACCTGTTCCTCCCCCCCCTCTCCAAGTCGGGGGTCCCCGGAAAGTCGGACGTGATGTCCCCACGAACGGAGGCGAGAGCCACCAAGGCGTTGGAATCCCCGGGAATGGTGATACTGACCGTACCGCCATGGGACGCAAAGACGTACGCACCACCGTCGACTATGATGCCGTCGAAGGACACACGTCCGCCCACGGACTCGGCTACAACGACCGTGGCGGAGAGGCCATCCAGGATGATGGAACCACCCACCGTCTCGACGGCGATCTCTCCAGAGGAGTTCGAGACACGTACATCCTCCGCGACCGAACTGGCCTCGATGATCCCATCCGCGGCGTCGATGTTGATCTCACCGGACACCGTCTCGGCGCTGACCGACCCACTTCCGCCCACGATGGTGATATTTCCTTCGACGGTCTCCACGTCGATCTCACCGTTCGAGCCCTCGACGGTCACATCCGTCGACAAGCCCTCGAAGGAGAGGTCTAGCGAGGCGGGGACCGTGACGTCGAACTCGACGATCGAGAGGCCCCTTCGCGATTCGGCCTCCACAGAGATGGCACCGGAGCCTCGCCTTCGAATCTCGATTTCCGACGTGCTCGAATGGTCTGCCTGAATTCGGATCTCGGGGCGGTCCCACGTCGTCACCGAGATGCGTCCCCCGAAATTCTCGATGTCGAGACTCGTGGCCCCGTCCAACGCGATCACGGTGTCGGTCTGCTGTACTAGACTGAGGGCCATCAAGGCCCCGATCATGGCTGCGCTCATCGTGTGTCACTCACTTTCATAGTCGAGTGCATCATTTCTTGCGATTAATCCTTGTCAGAGGTTCATCGTGAGGGGTCCATCCGTCTCAGATCTGCACGGCCGCCGACGCCTGGCGCAGCACCCTCAGCTTGGACTGCTGGTGTTTGATCAAGAGCCGATTGAGAACCTCGTTGTTCGGATTCTCCACCAACGCGCCGAGCGCTTCCTCGATGGCCCGGTCGATGGTCGCGAGGCTCGCTTCGATGGTCGCGACGGTCTGGGGATTCAACTGGTCCCGCCCCTGCTCGAGAACCGCTTCGAGGCTCGCGATGGCTTGCTCATATTGCAGGATCGCCACCTGCGTGACGGGCAGGATGCCGCCCGACTCGCTGCGGGCCTCGGGCACCGCTGTGAGGTCGGTCCCGGCCACCGTGGTTTGCTCCGGCCCACCACTGAGGACCATCCACACGACACCACCCGACAGAAGAGTCCATACGACGGAGGCAGCCAGAAGCTGTGCTCCCGAAAACGAGAATCGCCGGGTCGTGATGGACCGCCCACTCCCGACAGGGATCGTCGAGGACACGTCGGCCCCGGTTTCCCGATCCTCTTCTTCGTAGTGACCCGAACCGGCTTCGATCTCGGCCCGAACGCCGGCCCACAAATCACGGGCGGGCGTGGCAGCGTCCGGCAATCCGGCAAACTCCGTAAGAAGCAGGGCCAGGGCCTCCAACCGCCCTGAACACTCCTCGCAACCCGCTACATGTACGTCTACCAGTCGGGCGACGTCCTCCGTGAGGAGCCCCTCCACGTAGTCGTTCAGCTGTACATCATCGATATGTCTGTTCATCGCTCCAACGCCTCTTGGACCAGAGCCCTGGCCCTGTGAATCTGTGCCTTCACCGTGCCGAGGCTCACACCCTTCATCTCGGCGATCTCTCGGTACTTGAATCCCTGTATGTCCCTGAGGACCAGGAGCTCCCTGGCCCCTTGCGGAAGGCCGGCGATGGCCCGCTCGAGGTCCACCCTCGTCTCGGGCATCGCCTGTGTCACCGCCGTCGCGTATTCCTCCAGATTCTCTACCGTGTGCTCTCGAGCTTCTCTGCGACCCCTCGATCGCCGGTCCTGCAGGACCACGTTGATGGCCAGGCGGTGCAACCAGGTCGAAAACCGGCTCTCTCCACGGAAACCCGAGAGCTTCTGCCAGGCCCTTACGAACACGTCCTGCGTCAACGACTCGGCGTGCTGAGCGTCTCCAGTCATACGCAAACAGAGCGCGTGAATCCGATCCACATGGGCGCGGTAGACGCCCTCGAAAGCATCCGAGTCGCCTGATTGCGCCTGGCGCACCATGCGATGCACCAGGTCGATCGGGCCATCCACTTCAGCGTCGATCCGTGTCACCGGCGCCAGTTCCATTGCATCTCGGCTCTGAGTGTGGTGTCGCCTTCATTCCCTGAGATACCGGAGGACCCACGCTTGTTGGAACGGTGTGCATCAGCGAGTCCAAAAAGGGACGCAGTGGATGTCGGCTCTTTTTCGCGCCCCGTCCATCCTGCATACTTGTCGGATGGATCTCCTGACCAGCCCTGAGGCGTGGATCGCGCTGGCCACGCTCACGACTCTCGAGATCGTTCTCGGGATCGACAACATCGTCTTCATTTCGGTCCTGGCCGACCGGCTCCCGCCCGCGCAGCGCTTGAAAGCGCGCCAGGTGGGGCTGGCGCTGGCGATGCTCACCCGGATCCTGCTGCTCTTCTCCATCACGTTGATCATGCAGCTCACGACGGTGTTGTTCACCGTCTTCGCGCACGGTGTGTCGGGGCGTGATCTGATCCTGGTTGTGGGAGGTCTCTTTCTCCTGACCAAGTCCACACGCGAGATTCACCACAAGATGGAGGGTGAGGACGACGGGTCGGTAAGCGCCACCAATGCGGCGACGTTCGGTGGGGTCCTGATCCAGATCGCGATCCTGGACATGGTCTTTTCACTCGACTCGGTCATCACGGCGGTGGGCATGGCCGACGACTTGGCGGTCATGGTCACAGCCGTCATCCTGGCGGTTGGGGTCATGATGATTTCGGCCCGCCCCGTCGGCAACTTCGTATCCAGGCACCCCACCGTGAAGATGCTCGCCCTGAGCTTTCTCCTCCTCATCGGAACGAGCCTCATTGCCGAGGGCGTCGGCTTTCATTTTCCAAAAGGGTACATCTACTTCGCGATGGGCTTTTCAATCTTCGTAGAGTCGCTGAATCTCCGGGCTCGCCGAACCCGTTCGAGCAGGAGACCCGTGGTGGCCTCCACCATCCGGAGTCCGGCGGATTCCTCCTAAAAAAAAAGGCGCCGCCCGTGAAAAGGCGGCGCCCGCAACATCTAGATGGGAGCGATTTCTCAGTCTTCAGGACATTCGAAGGACGGAAGCTTTTGCGGTCCACGAGCTGGAAGGAAATCCACCGCCATCTTCCTGAGCACCTGCGCCACGCGCAGGTCTCCTTCCCGTTCCTCCCTGCATGCGGCCCGAAGTAGTTGCCGGATCTTCTGCTCAACGCTCATCTCTCGCCTCCTTCCTCACCGGACCCCGTAAGAATCGGTCCTCACCCCTCCAATCTCTGCTTACGTAATACGTTTTGGGGGCGGAAGTGTTTCAATGGTGGATCGACACTCCGGGTCGGTGTGAGTCCGATCCAGGGGTCGAAACGGAGGGCGGAACGACCCTAAGGGCGGTAGCCGGGCCCCCGCACGATCATGCCCGGTTTGGCATCGGTATGCTCACCTTCCCGCACCACCGCCACCCCGTTCACGAAGACGTCACGGACTCCGTCCGAGACCTGGTGGGGGTTCTCGTATGTGGCTCGGTCCAGGACCGTCTCGGGGTCGAAAATGACGATGTCCGCGTAGAAGCCCTCTTTCAATACGCCCCGATCGGGAATCGAGAGACGCGTTGCGACGGCTGAAGACATTTTTCGGATGGCGTCTTCGAGGGGCACCACACCCTGTTCTCTTACGTATCGGCCCAGGATACGGGTGTAGGTTCCATACGACCTCGGGTGTAACAGAGCCGTGGTTGTCCTCGGATCGACCCCGCCCGCATCGGTACCGAACTTCATCCAGGGCTGCTGGATCTGAAGGCGGACGTTCTCCTCACTCATCATGAAGAACACGGTGCCGATCCGCTGGCGCTCGTCGAGGACCAGATCCATGGCGGTCTCGATCCAGTCCTTACCGAACTCTTCAGCAACGTCATCGAGATATCGACCGGAATACATCCGCCGATTCTCCGCGTTGTCGAACCCGAGAAGGAGCACCCCACCAGGAGTAGCCAGGGCGCAGAGATTCTCCCAATCCTCAGTCTGATTCTCGATCTCAGCCCGAATCCGCGCCCGGGCCTGAACGTCTCCCAGATTGCGGTAGAGCCTCCCGTTGGCCGAAGCGGACGGAGGAAAACAGGACGTGAGACCGGTGCTCCCGGCTACGTACGGGTACATGTTCGCCTGAACGTCCACACCGGCGGCCCTCGCCGAATCGATCTTCGCGATCGCCTGGGCGACCTTGGGCCAATTCTCCCGGCCGCCGGCCTTGAGATGAAAGATCTCCACCGGCACGCCACCACGTGTCCCGATCTCTATGGCCTCGTCGATCGCTTCGAGAAGACGGTTGGCCTCGGAACGGAGGTGCGTGATGTACACGCCCCCATACGGGGCCATCGCCGCCGCGATTTCTCCCAACTCTTGCGTGGATGTGAAATTCCCCGGCACATAGATCAGGGCCGTCGCCACACCGAACGCGCCGTCCTCCATGGCGCGGCGCACGACGGCCTTCATGGTATCCAACTCGGCTGGGCTGGGCTCACCCATCCGCGAGCCGACGGCATAGGCGCGGAGCGTGCCACCGCCGAGGAAGGAGCCCTGGTTTACGGAGGTGCCCCGGGCCTCCATCGCCCGAAGCCACTGATCGAATCCTCGCTCTCCCGAGAACAGTCGCGCCTGGCGATCAGCCGCTGACTCGTCCGCGCCAGGCGGACTGAGATAGGCCGGATTGACCGGGGCCGTCGTCGTCCCCTCTCCCATGATCTCGGTCGTGATGCCCTGAGTGACCTTGCTGATGACTCTGCTGTCGCCCGACAGCAGCGCGTAGCGGGACTGACTCTGAATGTCGATGAATCCGGGCGATACCACGTGCCCGAAGGCATCCACCCTCTCGGTCGCCGTCGCACCCCGTAGCAGTCCGCCGGCCGTGACCCGAGCGATCCGACCGTCCTTCACGGCAACGTCGCCGTAGAACCATGCACTCCCCGTACCATCCACGACCCGGCCATTCTCGATGATCAGATCAAAATCGACGCCGGGATCGAGCTCGGCCGGGACCGCCGGTTCGGGCTCCGGGGTGGGTGGCGCAACGGGCGTGGGTGCGGCCGTGGCACAGGCACTCACGAGGGATGCTGCGAAAAGGGTCACAAACCGTCGTGCGCGCCGCATTGTCGCCTCCGTCGGGCGAAGAGGGCCCCGCAAGGAGCTTCCCCCGGGTGACCATCCTCATCCACCCCTGAAACGGGGAGGGCCGTAGCCTATACCATGATAAGAACGAACGGCTTTCGGGACACCTCTTTAATACATCCTGGCCGGATCCAGCACGTTCATCAGTGGCTCTCCCGCGAGGTACCGACGAAGGTTCTCGCAGAAGATGTCCGTGATCCGCTCGTTCTCACGGTCACTCGTTGCCGCCGAGTGCGAGCACACGAACACATTCGGCATGGTCCAAAACGGGGAGTCCGCGGGGAGGGGCTCCTCCCGGAACACGTCGAGCGCCGCGCCTCCGAGCCGACCCGATTCCAGGGCGTCGACAAGAGCCGACTCGTCGACGACGGCACCGCGTGCCACGTTGACGATGATCGCACTCGGAGCGAGGAGTGCGAGCTCGACCGTCCCCATCATTCCCTCGGTCTCGGGTGTATGGGGAACCGACAGCACGACGTGCTCCGCACCCCGGAGGGCCTCGTGTAGCTCGTCGAGCCCGTAAAGAGCCTCCAGGTGAAGCGCAACGGGGTCCACCCCGGCCACGGTCCGCTTCACGCCGACGGTTCGCATTCCGAATTCCGACGCCACACGGGCCACTTCCGTCCCAATCGCGCCCATCCCCACGACAGCCAGGCTCCGTCCTGCGAGGTCGGTGGAGGCGAAGACCTCCCAGCGACGTTCTCCCTGGTTGGCGAGCATCTCCGGGACTCTCCTCCTGAACATGAGGATGGACATCAGGGCGTACTCGGCCAGAGGGATCGCGTGGACCCCGCTGGCGGTCGTGAACAGGGTCCCGGGCATTCGCTCCGCGTACCGGTGCTGTGCGACGAGTTGGCCGATCCCGGCGCTGGTGGCCTGAATCCACTTCAAGAACGGTGCGCGCTCCGGCAGATCCTCGAGGTTAGACCGGTCGAAATCGAACAGGACTTCGGCCTCGGCGAGCAGAGACGTCCAACCTGTCTCGTCCTCCTCCGAACGCTCGAACGGGTGCCCCACATGGTCCGACGCAAAACGGGGCTGCGGGAGCAGATGAGGTTCGTACACGACCTCGAGGCGTGGATCCACTGCGCGAATCCGATCCACGAGGTGTGACTCCAGATGGCTGGCGATCACCACCCGTACCGGTTGGGGCGTCTCGCTCATAACGAGGCCACCGGATCTCTAAGGTCCTTGAACACCCGCACCCCACCGTAGACGTATCCGACGCCGACCATCGGGATCAGATAACAGACATGCTGAAGCAGGCTCAACGTGAGCGCCTCCTCAGGACCGACGCCCGTCAGCCTGTAAGCGGCAAACGAGGCGGCCTCGAACACGCCCAAGTTTCCAGGAGAGACTGAAACGATGGTCACGAAGTTGACGCTCGCCAGAACCAGCAGGGCGGTCCCAACCGGCAAATCCAGCCCGAGGGACTGCTGAATCGCGAGGATTCCCCCGAGTTCGGCCGCCTTCATGCAAAGGGCGAGAACGATGGCCGCGCCGAACACGCGCGGCGTACGTAACCCCTCTAGAGAATGGGCCCATTCGGCCCCGAAGCGTCGCACGCGGCCGAGCGCACCGGCTGGTCGCGAACCCGTAGGCGGATCGCGAAAGCGAAAGGAAAGGACGACGAAGGCAACGCCGAGCACCGATACGAGGACCGCGAGCCCTTGCACGCCGCGAGCGAGCCAGCCCGGCAACGGAGCGAACAAGGCCACACCGAGGACGACCGTGATCTTGGCGATGCCCTCGGCCACCTGCTCCATCGTGTAGACGGACAGCGCCGAAGCGGCGCCGATGCGCCCATATCGGGCCAGAAGCAACACACCGGAGGCCTGGCCGACCATGAAGGGCACGGAGTTCGAGATCATGGCCATGGCGGAGACCACCAGAAACATCTTCGCCCACGGCACCGAGCGCTCGCCCGGCACCAGAACCCTCCACTGCAGCGACCACAGGACGATGATCGACGCGTTCAGACCGATGGCGACGGCGATCCAGGGTAGGTGAACGCCTCGAAGGAGCAGAAGCAGTCGGTCCCAGTCGATGTCCCGCAGGGCGACCAGGAGGAGGAGGGTCGCGCCAACGAGGACTCCTCCCCGTAAGAGGATCGGGCTCCAGGACCGGAATCGCGCACCAGGCATCTGGAGCGGGGGCCTCAGGCCCGCCGAAGCACCAACGTGGCGTTCGATCCCCCGAAAGCGAACGAGTTCGAGAGGGCGACCTCGAGATCGGGAGCATCGCGGCCCACACCGGGCACGCAGTCGAGATCACACGCTGGATCCGGCGACGTCAGGTTTGCCGTTGGCGGAAGTCGGCGCTCATGGAGCGCCAGCGCTGTGATCGCGCACTCGAGCGCGCCGGACGCTCCCACGAGATGACCATGCATGGACTTGGTCGAGCTGATGGCGATGTCCTGGGCTGCCGCTCCGAAGGCCCGCTTGACCGCCTCGATTTCGACCGGATCGCCAGCCGGCGTCCCTGTCGCATGAGCGTTGATGTAGCCCACCGCATCCGCCGGGAGGCCCGCGTCCTCCAGAGCATTCCGGATGGCTCGCTCCTGACCATCCACGGACGGCTCCGTGAGCTTGTGCGCGTCGCTCGACGCGCCAAACCCTACGATTTCCGCGATGGGCTCAACTCCCCGTTCGGTGGCCCGCTCCTCACTCTCGAGCATGAGCGTAGTCGCGCCCTCTCCCAGAACGAGGCCGGTACGGTCCGAGTCGAATGGACGGCACGAGGCCTCCGCGCCATCGGCGTGCACCTTGGCGATGACGCCGACGGCCTGCCAAGCCGCGATGGACCCGTCGTTGAGCATGGCCTCGGCTCCCCCGGCGATGGCCACATCGGTGTACCCGTCTCGGATGGAACGGAAGGCTTCGCCGATCGCGACGGACGAGGAGGCGCAGGCGACCGAGTACGTATGCGCGGGTCCTCGAATCCCGAAGCACATGGCCACCTGGGACGCCGGGCCACTGGCCATGATCAGGGGAACGGTCGTCGGCCTCACCCTCCTGCTGTGCCGCTCGAAGTAGGTGCTGTAGGACTGCTGTAGGATCTCGGCTCCTCCGAGCCCGCACCCCATGAACACTCCCGCTTCCTCGGGTCCGCGCCCTTCGGTCATGAGCCCGGCGTCCTCGAGAGCATTTCGGGTGGCGACCACCGCCATTTGCGCTGCTCGCGCCATGAAGACCCGGTCGGCCTTGTTGATGCGGTCACCCGGCTCGAAGTCAATAGCGGCGAGTAGCACATCGGCCCCGACCTCCGGGGTGCCGGATCGGACCAGACGGATGGCCGAGTCCCCGAGACAGATGCTCTCGAAGAGCGCCGACGGGTCCTCCCCGTGCGGGGACACGAACCCGAGCCCCGTCACGAAGACTCGGTGGCCACGCACGGGCGGCTCAGGTCCCCTTGGCTGCGACGAGCTCGTCTACCAGCGCCGCCGCTTCGGCAAGCGTCTGGAAGGTGGCGCGCTCTTCCGGAACCTCGATTCCGAATTCGTCCTCGACGTCGAACAAGAGCTCGACGACCGTGAGCGAGTCGAGACCGAGCTCGGTCAGCGTCGCCTCGGGGCTGATCGCCTCTCGAGCGACGTCGTATTTTTCGCTCAACACCTCGGCCAAGAACGCATAAGGGCTCACGCGCTCAAACCTCCTGAAGACATGATTCGGGGAACCTGAAAGCTGTGCCGGCCCAAGGTACCGCCCCTGGTCTGCCTAGCGAAACAGGCATACCCACGGGCCGACCCAGACTTCATCAGCCGGACGCCTTACGCAGAACCAGTGTGGCATTACTACCGCCGAAGGCGAAGGAGTTCGAAAGCGCGTACTCCAGATCCGGCGACTCTCGGCCGACCAGCGGCACGCAATCCAGGTCGCACTCCGGATCCGGATCGGTGAGGTTGGCGGTTGGCGCGATTCGGCCGGTCTGTAGTGTACGGACCGTCAACGCGGCCTCCAGAGCGCTCGCGGCGCCAATCAGATGGCCGTGAACCGACTTCGTGGAGCTCACGGCCAGCTTGTCGGCGTGGGAGCCGAAAGTGTTTCTGATGGCCTGTGCCTCCACTCGGTCCCCCAGAAGCGTGCCCGTGGCGTGTGCATTGATGTACCCCACTCGCTCGTCCGAGACGGCGGCGTCCTGCAGCGCCATGCGCATTGCGCGGGCCTGACCCTCCAGAGAGGGCTCCGTAAGGTTGTACGCGTCACTGGAGACTCCGTAGCCCACGATCTCCGCAAGGGGCTCCGCATCCCTTGCCCGAGCCGCGCTTTCGCTCTCCAGCACCAGAACGACGGCGCCCTCCCCGAGGACCAGGCCCGTCCGGTTGGCGTCGAACGGCCGGCTCGAAGCTTGGGCGCCCGAGGCATGCTCCTTCGCCAGGACGCTCAGCTCCCTCCAGCCGGCCAGGGTCCCGGTGTTGAGTTGGGCTTCGGCCCCACCGGCCAAGACCGTGTCGACGTACCCATGTCGAATCGCACGATACGCCTCTCCAATGGCCACGGCAGAGGAAACGCATGCGATGGAATAGGTGACGGACGGGCCGATGATTCCATACTGCATCGAAATATGGGAGGCCGGACCGCTCGCCATGATCATGGGCGTGGTGGCGGCTCTCAGCCTCCTCGGCGGATCGGCCAGATAACGTTCATAGTGGGCCTGGAGCTCTTCGGAGCCCCCCAGTCCACACCCGACATAGATTCCCGCCTCCGCCGGTCCGGCGCCGGATACGAGCAGGCCCGATCCCTCCAGGGCGTGATGTGCGGCGACGACGGCCATCTTGCTCGCCCGCGCCATATATCGTCCCTGCAACTTGGGGATCAGGGAGTCGGGGTCGAAGTCGACGGACGAAAGAAGCATGTCCTTCGTCGAGCCGGCCGTCTCGACCTGCACCTTCTGGATCGCGGATTCACCGGCAAAGACCCGATCGAACACTTCGTCCAGGTCCTCCCCGTGGGGAGATACCACACCGATTCCTGTGATGAACGTGCGGCGCGGGGGCACGCCGCTCAGAGTTCCTTGGCCTCGATCAACTCATCGGCCAGGGCTGCCGCCTCACCTAGTGTGGAAAAATTGACCTGCTCGGTAGAGAACTTGATACCGAATTCGTCCTCTAATTCCCTCACCATTTCCATGGTGGAGAGAGAGTCCAGGCCCAGACCGGTTGGCGAGGCCTCGGGCACCAACTCCCCGGCGTTCACACCAAACTCGTCGACCAAGAGCTTGACGAGAAAATCATACGACTTCAACGGCGGCCTCCCACCTGTTTTTAAGCAACTCACGGATGTTCTTAAGCAACTAATAAGAAGAAGTCGCTATGAACATATCATACCCGAGCGATTCGCGCGCCTTTGGAATCTACAACCAACCCTGCCGTCGGTACCATGCGCTTGTAATTCGTGTTCCCTCGTCGAAGGCCACACGGGGTTTCCAACCCAGCGCCGCTTGCGCCTCCGATGAGTCGCAAACCCAGTGTGGGGCTAGTAATTCGTTCAGCTTGTCGCGCGTCAGCATGACCGCTCGACGCGTTACCCGTCCGTAGAGTTCGCTGCCCAGAGCCGCCCCATACATGAGGAGGCGTGGCACCGGAACGCGTAACCAGGCGCGCCGGCCGAGCGCGTTTTCGATGTGGGCGATGAGTCCCCCCAGCGTCTCCAAGCGCCCGTCTTCGACGAAGAACGCGGAACCGCTGGGTACGTTGGCTTCCAGCGCCCTGATGCAGGCCGCGGCGCAGTCGGCGGCGAAGACGGCGCTCAGCAGGGAACTCGGCGATCCCGTCAAAGGAAGGACACCCACGCTCACGGACTTGAAGAATGGAAGGACCTCCCGGTCTCGGGGTCCATAGATCAGTGGAGGCCTGATGATGGTGATGGGAAGCGAGCCTGCCTCCGCTTGCGCGGCCTGTTCCGCGGCCAGTTTGCTTCTCCCGTAGTGGGTCACCGGATTGGGGGCCGCGCCGGACGGGACAGGGAGTCCGTCCTTGCTGGGCCCCATCACCGCCAGCGACGAGACCAACACGAAGCGCTCGATACCCGAAGCATTTTGCTTCGCCGCATGGAGCAGATTGGCCGTCCCCTCCGCGTTCGTCCGGTGGAAGTCGGCGGGTTCTCTCGCCTTGACCAGACCAGCGGCATGGATGATCCCCTCCACGCCCTCCGTCGCTGCGAGTAGGCTTCCCTTGTCGCTCATGGACCCGGACACGAGCGTCACGTGCTCGAGGCTCTCGAGAAATCGGGTGTCACTCGTCGGCCGGACCAGCGCCCGAACCTCCGCACCCTGCTGATCGAGCTGCTCGGCAATGTGAGAACCGAGAAACCCCGAGGCTCCGGTCAGCAAGATTCGCAACGGTCGTTTCCCTGTTGGCCGATGACGACTCAGATCACGCCGAGTTGTTTACCCACACTCCGAAGGGCCTCGAGGCCGCGGTCGAGATGATCGGGCTCGTGGGTGGCCATGTAACTGGTGCGCAACAGTGAGTGACGGGGCCGCACGCCCGGCGAGATAAAAGGATTCGTGTACACTGAATGGTCCTCCAACAGAGTTCTCCAGAACTCCAGCGTCCGTGCGTCGTCTCGAATGTAGATGGGAATCACGGCGCTCTCGGTGTCGCTCAACTCGAAGCCCATGCCGGCGAGCTCGCCCTTCATGTACGTGTAGTTCTCCCTCAACTTCTCGATCCGCCAGGTCTCTTCCTGCATGACGTCGAACGCGGCCATGGCGGCGGCGATACTGGACGGCGCACCACTGGCCGCGAACATGAAGGAAGGCGCGAAATGTCTGATGTAATCCAGAACCTTGCGCTCTCCCACGAGATACCCGCCGACACTGGCCAGGGACTTGCTGAAGGTGCCCCCGATCAGGTCGACCGAGTCCTCCAATCCGAAGTAATGAGCCGTTCCACGCCCTCCGGGCCCGGTGACTCCGAACGCGTGGGCGTCGTCCACGAACAGTCTCGCGCCGTGCTCCTGGATGATCGGGACCAGATCGTCGAGTCTCGCGATGTCGCCCTCGACACTGAACACACCATCCGTCATCACGAGAGCGGATTCATTGTCCTTGAGCTTGGAGAGCGCCCGGTTCAAGGAAGCATCGGAGTTATGCCTGAACCGAACCATACGCCCGCCCGCCGCTTGACCCAGCCGCACTCCGTCGTAGATCGACGCGTGCACGCTTCGGTCGACCACGGCCACGGTGTCCTCCGCACCGAGCAGGGCAGAGCCCAGGGCGAGGTTCACCTGATAACCCGTGGTGAAGACGAGCGCGGACTCTCTCCCATAGAATGAGGCGATCTTCTCCTCGAACTCTCCGTGCAGCATCATGGATCCGTTCACGAAGCGAGACCCCGTCATGCTCGTTCCGAACCTGGATATTGCGAGGACGGCCGCTTCCCGGACCTTGGGGTGTGTCGTCAGGCCCAAGTAATTGTTGGACCCGAACATCGTCACCCGCCTGCCGTCGATCACGGCCTCGGGTCCGTCGTTGTAGTCGAAGGGCTTGAAGTACGGGTAGACACCCGCCCTTCTGGCGTCGTCCGCGGCCTGGAACGCGTACGCCTTGTCCAGCACGTCGGACGTGCGTTCAGATACGTTGGACACGGCCGTCGATCGAATGCTGGAAGAAAGAACGATTTACGCGAGTCATATGCGCCAGGAAGGCTGTTGAAGAAGGTGGGGAGCGTGCAGAGAGCTTAGGGTCGCGGATCGTCTCACGTCAATCAGGCCCGGCGACCAGCGTCGCCGCGGAGCACGGAGAAACGATGCTTCGGGGGCTCAGATGAGGACGCGCAGCAGAACCACCGAGGCCGCGACACCCGCCGCGAGCCACTTCCAATTGTCATGGAAGAAGTTGATGACGTGAGTGTCCCAGGCCGCCCACGTATTACCGCGAAGGTGGGCCACGTAGGAGGCCTCCGGGTCACCATGACCGTGCTCTTCCAACGACAGGAATCGCATGCCTTCCTTGGTGCCGTGCTCTCGCACCCGGCCGGTCAGGAAGAGTGGACCGGCCGTCGTGAGGACTCGGAGGTGTCGCGGCCACACCTTGCCCCACTTCGCGTAGGCCCGGGGAAGCGAGGCGACCGAATGGTGGAACAGGGAGTGTCCCTTCACGGAAAGCATGAACTGGTTAGACACGCCGAAGGGAGTCGTCCGCGGAAGCACGACCTCGGCGTCGAGGAGAGCGTCGATCGGGCGGAGGCACTGCAGGTCCAGATCCGCGTAGACCCCCCCGAATTCTCGGAGAATCACGTACCTCGCGGCATCGACTCGCTGAATGGCTTCGGGATACGCCTCATAAAGAGGGACGAGCTCGGGCGCGCGCTCCCGCACGAGCTCCGCGAGATCCTCATCGGTCCAGAAGCGGTATTCCCAGTCGGGGTGCGCCTCCTGCCAACTGCGTTGAGCATCGAGGAACCGCTCCGGGACGTCGCGATCCTTCCAGGTCTGATGAATGACTCGCGGAATCATGACTGGGGACTCAGCGGCTTCTCGTAGAGACGCCATCGCTTATAGGCCTGAAGATCCATTCCCTCGAGTGGCTCGATCATCGCTAGGTTGTCCTCGAGAATCCACGAGGCCTCCGCTCCTTCGGCCCGAAGCTTCATGGCACGGCGTGCCACCTCGAACGCAAAGAGCGGGAAGAATCCCCGGTGCTGATACTCTGGTCTGAGGCCCAAGAGAATGACACGACCGTTGAGAACCCTGGGGAGTCCGATGAGGAGGCGGGCGATGTTCCACGGCCACAGCCGTCCCGAGGGCATGCGGCGAAGCACACGGTTGATGTCACGTGCGATCATGATGAAGCCGACGTTTCTTCCATCGAGCTCCGCTACGAACGCGAAGTCGGGATGCATGACGGACTTCAAATCCTTCGCGATGTGCCAGAATTCCTCCCAGGACGGGGGGACGAAGCCCCAGTTGCCGTCCCATGCGTCGCAGTATAAGTCGAAGGCCTCTCTCACCTCCTCTTCCATCGTGTCGAAATTCCACGGTCGAAAGACGAGGCGGGTCTTCTGAAGGGTCCTCTCTGCCAGCCGCCGCACACGATCCGGAACCGCCAATGAGTCCCCCGCGGGCAGATAATACCCGAGGAGATCCTTGGCGCGAGAGTAGCCGGCCCGTTCGATCAGGGGACCATAATACGCGGGGTTCCAGGGCGTCATGATCACCGGCGGCGAGTCGAAGCCATCGACCAGAACGCCGCACTCATGATTCATCGACGGGCTCACCGGACCACGCGCGGCATTCAGCCCTCGCACCTCGAGCCACGTCTCGGCCCGATCCAGGAGCCCGCTCGCCGCCTCTTGATCGTCACGGCATTCGAAGAAGCCGAAGAAACCGACACGATCATCGTGGTGCGCGTTGTGCCATCCGTTCTCGATCGCCGCCACCCTGCCCACGGGTCGGCCATCGCGCTTGGCGATGAACAGCGCCCGCTCCGCCTGCTGATAGAATGGATTCCCACGCTGATCCAGGCCGTCTCTGACCACCGCACGGAGCGGCGGAATCCAACCAGAAGAGGAGGGTTGGTCGTGGACTCTCCAGGCGGCGTCCACAAAACGCGACGTACCCCGCCTCCCCTCCACCTGCATGATCTCGAGGGACCCGCTCACTTGGAGGCGCTGCCCAGGCGCCGTACGGTCGTGAAGTAGTGCATGTCCGATTCGCTCCTGAAGAATCGGATGAGGGAATCGACCAACCACTTCGCCAGAAAGCTGCGGGCCCGGGATCTGACCCTTACGAGGGCCGTGTATATCCATCGAGACAGCGGCCTCAGAAATGGCAGAGGGATCAGAAAATAGTCGGAGGCGCTCCGGGACAGAGCGAACGAGGGCGATTCGAAAAACGTGAGATTGTCGCTGTGCTGGTCCAGATCGTGCGCACTGAAGAGGGCGTCGACGTCGTCATCACTCGAATGACTTCCGACCCTCTCGCCGATCGAGTCGAGGATGGTCCGGGTCGTCGATCCGTGTCCGTCACGGTTTGCCAGGGTCGGGGCAAGGGAGGCCTCGGCACCGAGGAATCGCGCGAGCTGCGCCGGAAAGTCGTCCTCCTCGATATTCACGACCAGAAGCTTGCCCGGCCGATCACTGAAGTAACGGATCACGTGTTCATGATATGAATTCCGGATCCGGATCCACCGCAGCACGGCCGCCTCCCGGTTGTCGAGGACCCACCGGTTGATGATCCACGCGATAAACCCGAGCGGAACGTACTTGGTGAGGGCCCAACCAACGGCCCTCCGCGATCGCTCGACCGCCTTGTGTCGGCTCAGCACCCAACGCTTCAGCGGTCTCGTGTTGAGGATGAAGAGCGCGTCGGGGTAGAGCTCGTCGAGGTTCTTGATCGAGGGACATCCACCATCCGAGAAGGCATCGAACGGGTCGAGTCGTGCCCGATTCTTGGTGATCGACCAATCGGTCCATCGAGGCTTGTGGGCGGAGCGATAGGAGAGTTGATCGCCGAGGATCCTGTGCAGCGTGGTCGTGCCGGTCTTGTTGAAGCCGACGCAGAAGACCTTGGGGTGCTCCTGGTCTCGCACGAATTCCTCTGGAAGGCGGTTGAAGAAGTGAGTCCCGAAATTCGGGCCGGTCGGAATCTCAGAGACACGGCCTGTGGAAGCAACGCCCGCACCGCACGTGCTCGCCCACCCCGCAGGTCCAAGCCGGTCGTTCACGCGTTCGGCCGGTGCTATACTCAACGGTGGAGAGGATTTCAGTACCGGGATGTCCCATGCGAGCGCCAAGTAGCGGATGACTGCACCGGAAAAAGAGGTGAGAGCGACCCCCCGTGGAGTCCTCCGTCACTACTGGCGGGTCGCGGACGTTAGGGCGTGGCATCTGGCTGTTCCCATGGGCTTGATCCTGATCGCGAGCGCATTCGATGGGGCCGCCTTCTCCCTTCTCATCCCGCTCACGGATGCGGTGGTGGAGAACTCCTTCGACTTCCTCGAGGAGTCGAGATGGTTCGGATGGATCCCCCGGCTGGTGCCAGACACGGTGGATCCGTCGGCGCGAGACGCCTATCTCGTGATTCTGATCGTCGTTTTGATCATTCTCGGACGCATCGGGAAATTGGTGCTTCAGTACGTGGCCCGGCTCTTCGTGACCGCGCGTAACGAACGGTACCGGGTCAAAGTGGGCCGGGAGACATTCGGCCGAGTGCTCGCGTTCGGCCGTCAGTATTTCGACGGCCAGGCGATCGGCAGAATCGATGCGGAAATCGGCTGGTCCAGCTCCGTGCTCGGACTCCTGATCGCGGCTCAGGAACTCTTCCGGTACGTGGTCTCATTGATCGTCAAAGCCGGCGTCATGATGGCGATCTCTGTCCCGCTCTCCATCGCCTTCATCGTCACGCTGCCGCTGGTTCAACGCCTGGTGGCCCAGGTCAATCGGGCGGTGAAACGCATATCGGATGAGGGAGTCGAGGTCGACCGGCAGATACGCGCACAGATCCTCGATCTCCTGGGCGCGATTCCGTTGGTAAAGGCCTATTCGCAGGAAGATAAGGCTTCGGCGATGTACGAGAGCGTCCTGCGCGAAGGCGAGGGCATCGCAGTACGTCGGGATCGGGCGATCAGCATTCGCTATCCCATTGAGGAAATCACCATCCTCTTTGCCATGCTCCTTGTCCAGGGCGTGTTCATTTATGCGGCGGGGGACTTTCGACCGGCGGATCTGGCCGTTTTCGGCGCGTTTCTGATCGTGCTTCAGCAGGCGCTTCGGGACTACAAGCTGATCAGCCGCTTCAGCCTCCGTGTCTTCGAGGAACTTCCTCGCCTGGAAGCCGTGGCCGGGCTGTTTTCCGACGAGGGCAAGTTCATCGTGCCCTCCGGTGAGAAGACCTTCGGAGGGCTCGAGCACGGGATCGAGGTCTCTCATCTCGACTTCCGGTACTCGGGAGCCGCCGAGGCGCTGCACGACGTGAACGCGACCATCGCCGCCGGTAAAGTGACGGCCATCGTGGGCTCCAGCGGAGCGGGCAAGACGACGTTCGTCGATCTCCTCGCGCGGTTCTACGACTGTGAGCCCGGCACCATCCTCCTCGACGGCACCGACATCCGGGAGTACTCGCTTCCCTCACTACACTCCCGCATGGCCATCGTCAGCCAGGACGTCTGGTTGTTGAACCGATCCCTGCGCGACAACCTCACGTTTGGACTCGAGCTGACCGTGCCGGACGAGAAGCTGGTGCGGGCGCTTTCCGACGTGGAACTGGAGGACTTCCTCCAGACCCTTCCGGACGGTCTCGACACGGAAGTCGGTGACAGGGGCGTGCGGCTATCCGGGGGACAGCGGCAGCGCATCGCGCTCGCCCGAGCGCTCCTACGGGATCCGGACATCGTGATTCTCGACGAGGCGACGTCGGCGCTGGACAGCGTGATCGAGCAGGGCGTGGCCGACGCGATCAAGCGGCGGCTGACCGGACACACGCTCATCGTGATCGCGCATCGGCTGTCCACGATCCGGGACGCGGACCTCATTCTCGTGTTCGAGGGAGGCCGTATCGTCGAACGCGGCACCTGGACGGATTTGATCGAACGCGGTGGAGCGTTCAACGATCTCTATCAGGCTCAATCCGAGAAGGACACGCCCGTCCGAGCCTGACCCACCCCTCCGCCCCACCCCCCGCCCCGCCCCTGGTCGAGCCACGGCGGCTTGAGGCAGCCCTCCGCGGGGGCTAAAGTAGGCGACTCTCGATATTGAAGAACGAAACCGAAGCACGAGCATCGTCCAAATCAGCGGAGTTCAGCATGGTGGTATCCGGTTCGTGGTACCGGGCATGACAGGGTACCGTATGCGATCGATGGGTCTCGGCGTGGTATTGCTGGTGCACGCGCTCATGGCTCCGCCCCCGGCGTCGGCGCAGGACCCGGGCCGCATGGGATCGCGCATCCTCTCGATGGATTCGTGGACGTACGAGGCGATCGAGCGGCTCCGGACCCGGGGCTACCTCTCGGGCCTCAATCCGATGGTCCAGCCCTACCGAAGGATCGATGTGGCCGCAGAGCTGGTCGGCATCGACGCGGACGAGTTGCCCGAGCCGACGGCCGGCTGGGTACGCATGCTGATGAGCGAACTCGCGCCTGAGTTCGAACGCCTCTCGGGGTCGGATGACGAGGCGGCGGGGCAGCAAGTGGGATTTCAGGCCCTTTTTGGGATCACCAGCGCCGACAGCCGGCGACGCGATGCGCTGATGCCCTACCGCACCACAGACAACGAGGGGCTGAAGGATCGTGCCTGGTGGTCGTATGCCGCCGGACTCTGGCTCGAGACCCACAACGTTGCCGCCGAGACGAGACTCACTCGGGATACTTGGTGGAAGGACACGCACGGCGATCCGGACGGCCTGAACCCGGGCGGGTTCAAGTTCATCGGGCGTACGGACAACGCCTACCTGACGCTCGCCTTTCCGTGGGGCAACATCTGGGTCGGCCGGTTCCAGCGGAACTGGGGGCCGGTCGGTCAAACGGGGATGATGATCGGGGACAACGCGACATCGTATCCGCAGATCGGACTCGACCTCGGGAGGGGTAACCTCAGCTTCCGCTTCATGGCGGGCGAGTTGGAGTCGGTCGATGGGCGACAGCGCTTCATCGTGGGCAATCGGCTCGACTACCGCCGGGGGAACTTCTGGGCGTCTCTCGGGCAGACCGCACTCTACTCCGGAGACGCCGCAGTACTTCGGTTGTTCAACCCGCTGGAATTCATCTTCTTCGACCACAGCTCCAACTACGACCGGGACGCCATCTCGGGCAACATGATGTTCAACGGGATGCTCTGGTGGAAGCTGGGCGAGAGTACCCTCTATGGTGAGTTCGCCCTCGACGACTTCGACCTCAACCCCCGCATCGGCAACGTGAACCGGCCCACGGAGGCCACCTCATATCAAGCCCTCCTCGGCGGGCGCTATTTCGGCGTTTCCGACCAGATCGAGCTCGGCTTCGACTACCGCAGAGTCTCCGCGTGGTCCTACCGTTCCGGAGTACTTACCGAGATATGGATGTATCTGGACCGGGGGCTCGCGGATCCCTGGTCGGACTACGATCGTCTCACGCTGCGGGCCGACTGGTACCCCTCCGTTGTTCAGGGCCTGCGCGTCTCCCCCGTGCTTCAGTATCAGCGCAAGGGCGAGGGCGACTACCGCATTCCGTTCCCTCCGAGGGATGAACAGCTGGGTTTGCCCGGGATCTTCCACGGCGTGATGGAGACCACCAAGCGTGTCGCGGTGCAGGGCCGTTACCAGCCCCGCAAGGAGCTCTTCCTGGAGTGGGACCTCGGTCGAAGCTTCATCTAGGATGCCGGCCACGTGGACGGGGAAGACGAAGGGCGCTTCTCGTTCCTCATGCGCCTCGGGCTCACGTTCGAGTTCCCTCTGGGGGACCCCTGAGCTCCACGAGCTCGGCCTTCCTCAGCTAAGAAGGGCCCACTCGGGTGGGCCGACTCAGGTGATCTGACTCAGATGATCTCAGATGATCTGACTCAGGTGGTCTGACTCAAGTAGCGGTCGATCTGGTCCTGAACCCCGAGCAGCTGCACGGCCTCGCGCGTGAACCAGGAGCGATAGGATCGGTGGTCCATCTTCTCCGGTTGGCCCTGCGGGACGTCCGTCCGGGAGATACTGCCGCGATGCATCCGCCACACGTTCTTGAAGGGTAGGTCGTAAGCACGCGGTAACGTGCCCGATTCCCGGATCGACAGGAGGGAAAGAAAGATGTCCTCTCCGTTCCACTTCGGCGAACCCCGGGTGATGAGCTCAGCGGCGGACGGCTCGGCCTCGAGGAAGACGTCCGCGTACGACCGGTGCATCATGAGGCACCGAGTGAGGACCACCGGAGTCTCCCCTCGCTCCCATCCGGCGTAAGAGTATTCGTAGTCGGGGCTGATGCGACGTCCAAAGATCCCGTGCAGCGTGTACGGCGCTTGGTCGAAAAGCGACTTGAGCGCGGTGATCGAGCGGGCGGGCACCACGAGGTCGTCATCGACGATCAGAACCGCGTCGTTCTTCGCCTCCCTTGCTGCGACGAACCGCAACGCGAGTCCGTAGCGATCGTTGAGACCCCAGTCTTGCCGATGGATGATCTCGCAGCGGCGGCTCTTGTAGGAGAAACACGCGCTCTCACGCCCATGAGACACGTGGATCTCATCGATGAGCGGATGCCGGGCGAGCAAGGGCAGGATCACACGGCGCAGCCAACGCGGACGATTCCAGTTGAGTATCACTACGCTGACGTTCTTGGAAGTGACACGGACGTTCTTGGTGGTGACGCTCACGGTGCTTCCTGTCGCTCGAATTCGGAGGGGTCGGGATAATACTCTTCGAGGAAGTCCCGCACGCGGTCGCACACCCAAGCGTCGGGATCCGCTCCCTGGTCATCGTTGAGACAATAGAACTTGGGCCGCATCTCCATGAGCGCGTCCAAGGCACGAGCCTGGTCTTCCCGCGCGTTGTCGATCCGGTGAAAGCGATGGTACTGAAGCAGTTCGCGAGCCTTGACCGCCTCGGCGTGCCGTCGCTTCGGACCGAGCATCCACATGCGGTAGAGTCGATCCATGCGCAGGTCCGATCCAGCCCTGAAGCGGCTGCTACGGGTCCGGTGCAGGGCTTTTCGATGGGCCGCCAACATGTCCTCCCAAAACGGTTTGTAGATGAACCGGGGACAGTGCTCGAGCTGCACACTACTGAAGAGCTTCCATCGTTTTCGATAGACCCTGAAGGGAAGCCAAATCCCGAAGTAGGTTCCGAAGACCCGGTGTTTCCCCTCGCCGGTCAAGAAATCCTCTCGGACCGTCGGGGCCCCGAAAAGAAAATCGTCGTTCATGTAGAGAAAATGATCAGAAAGACCGGGGACCGCGTGAACGAAGCTTTCGATGGCCGTCGAATTGAACATCGGCAGGTAGGGGGCGAAGCCACTGAGCTCGTCGTGATGGACGACGTTCACTCTTGGATTACTTACGTCGAGCCACGCCGGGACCTGGGGTCGACGTGTGATGATATGGACCTTACCGAGCCATCCGGCGAACATGGCTACCGACCGGAGGCTATACCGCAGGAGATCGTAGAGATCGCGCGTCCGCTCGGGGTTCAGGTGGTCCTCGACGGAAGCGTACTGTCGAATGTCGGCTTGAAGCTCCGGGTCCTCTCCGTCGACCCAGGCGTATACGAGATCGACTTCGGGCCCGCCCTCGGGCCCACGCCCGAGCACCCCCTTGGGCCCACTCTCAGCCCCCCCCTCGGGCACACCGCTATGCGAGGTCATGTCGGCACCGTCATGTCTGCGAGGTCATCTCCGCGCGGTCATCTCTGCGACGTCGCCTCACGTCTGAGAGGTCATCAGGCGAGGGACGGAATTCTCATGGTCAACCAAGTTGCTATTCTTCCAAGGGAACTCCAACATTCGCCGCTCGCAGCACGCTCCGGTTCGCCAGCCATCCATGATTATCTCACATCGCCACAAGTTCATATTTCTCAAGCCCCGGAAGGTCGCCGGGACGAGTGTCGAGGTCGCCCTGGCGCAGCACTGCGGCGGCGACGACATCATCACTCCGATCGGTGCGTTCAATCCGCAATGGGACGAGGACGCGTATGTCCACCCGGGAAGGAAATGGCCGGGTTACGGTCGGCACGCCACCCTGCGACGCGTCCGCAAGCGGCTCGGCCAAGAGATGTGGGACGATTACTTCAAGTTCGCCATCACTCGCAATCCGTGGGATCTGGTGGTTTCCCAGTATCACTGGGCGACCCGGAGGGACGAAGGGCAACCCTACAAGGGTGCCGTCCTGAGGAGCCTGAAGCGATTTTGGACTCGACCCCTCCGGGTGAGGAAGAACTTCAGGGCGCTCGGCTCGAGCGTCGCCCGAAGAGCACTGAAGCTGGACGTGGTCACATTCGAGGTCTTCGTCAGGCACATGTTGCGCTATTATGAGCCGAACGATCCGTTCTACTTCGACCGTTCGGGTGCGCTGCGGCTCGACTTCCTGATCCGCTACGAGAATCTCCAGAGCGACTACGCGACGGTCTGCGAGCGGATCGGGCTGCCCCCGTCCGGGCTTCCGTCGTTGAAGACGAAAAGCAGACAGGAGCGGCGACACTATTCGACGTACTACGATGATCGCACCCGGGACCTCGTAGCGAAGATGTATCATCGTCACATCGAGCACTTCGGATACCGATTTGAGGAATCTTGATGCTTGTCTCTGTTGACGCGCGTTTGATGCGCGCCTGACGAGGGGCCACCCACTCCCTTGCTTCCGATCCTTTTGCTGGC